>DATKBK010000309.1:0-7254 GCA_035514045.1 Steroidobacteraceae bacterium
GCCTGCTTCACGTAGATGAACATGGCGCGCGACACGGGATACTTCGAGTCGGCAATGTTGTCGAAGGTCGGTACCACGCCATCTATGGTCGAACCCTGCAGCTGGCTGACGTTCTGCTCGAGGAAGCTGTAGCCGAAGATGCCCAGCGCCTTCGCGTTGGCCTGCAGCTTCTGCACGATCAGGTTGTCGTTCTCGCCAGCCTCGACATACATGCCGTCCTCGCGGATGGCATGGCAGACCTGCTTGAACTGGATCTCGTCCGTATCCTTCAGCGCCTTGATCGACGCGAAGTTCTCGCAGCCCGGCTCCATCGCCAGCTCCAGGAAGGCGTCGCGGGTACCGGAAGTCGGCGGCGGTCCCAGCACCTCGATGCGATCGGCGGGCAGCGCCTGGTTGATCTGGTTCCAGGTCTTGTAGGGATTGGCGACGAGCCTGGCAGGGTTGGCCGGATCCGGCACCTGCTTGGCCAGCGCCAGGTAGATCTCCTTGCGGGTGAGCTGGTAAGGCTTGCCCTTCTTGGAGTTGGCTACGACAATCCCGTCATAGCCCACCTTGACCTCAATGACATCCTTCACGCCCGCTTTCGCGCAAGCTTCCAGTTCGCTCGCCTTGATGGCGCGCGAGGCATTGGCGACATCCGGATGCTGAACTCCGACGCCGGAGCAGAACAGCTTGATGCCGCCGCCCGTGCCGGTGCTCTCCACCTTGGGCGTTTTGAACTTGCCGGCGCGGCCGAACTGTTCGGCCACCGTGGTGGTGAAGGGATAGACGGTCGAGGAGCCGACCACCGAGACGTAGTCGCGGCCGGACTGGGCCAGCGCGGCCGGCGCCAGGGCGAGGGCCAGAACGGTCGGCATCAGCGCTGCGGCGTGGTACTTGCGAATCATGTGCGTCACTCCTGTAATAGCGGCCCTGCGAACAAGCCGGGGGATTCAGTGACGCACTGTACGAAGCGGATATTGCATTCTTGTTGCAGTCTGTAACAAAACCAGTCACGACGGCAAGCCCTTGAAATAGTTGCGGTCCTGCTGCAAGGCAGAACGCGAAACCCTCCGGTCTGACCACAGGAACCCAGGCGACATTGCAGAATTCTGACACCCTCCAGTTGACCCAGGACCTGATCTCGCGGGCCTCGGTCACGCCCGCCGACCAGGGCTGCCAGCAGGTCATGATGCAGCGACTGACAGCCGCCGGCTTCAACAACGAGCTGCTGAACTACGGCAGCGTCGAGAACTTCTGGGCCCGGCGCGGCAGTGGCAGTCCGGTGCTGTGCCTGGCCGGCCACACCGATGTAGTGCCCACCGGTCCGCTCGAAGAATGGAAGTCAGATCCCTTCAAGCCCACCGTGCGTGACGGCCGGCTCTACGGCCGCGGTGCGGCCGACATGAAGAGTGGCCTTGCGGCCATGGTGACGGCGGTCGAAGCCTTCGTCCGCGAATGCCCCGACCACCGGGGCACCATCGCCTTCCTGATCACCAGCGACGAGGAAGGACCCTCGGTGGACGGCACCAAACGGGTGGTCGAGGAGCTCAAGGCCCGTGGCGAGCACATCGACTGGTGCATCGTCGGCGAACCCTCCAGCGAGCTGCGCGTGGGCGACACGATCAAGATCGGCCGGCGCGGCTCCTACAGTGGCCGGCTGACGGTGAACGGCGTGCAGGGTCACGTGGCCTATCCACAGCTGGCGCTGAATCCGGTGCACACGCTGGCACCAGCGCTGGCCGAGTTGACCACCCATGTGTGGGACCAGGGCAACGCGCATTTCCAGCCCACCACCTTCCAGATCTCGAATCTCAACGCCGGCACCGGCGCGCCGAACGTGATTCCCGGCGAGCTGAAGGCGCGCTTCAACCTGCGGTACAACACCGAGCAGACCCAGGAGGGGCTGCGGCGCACCGTCGAGGGCATCCTCGACCGGCACGGCGTGAAATACACCATCGAGTGGTACGTGTCGGGCGAACCCTTTTACACACCGCCTGGCACCCTGTCGGACTCCGTATGCGCGGCAGTGGAATCGGTGACCGGCCAGGCACCCAAGCTCTCCACCGGCGGTGGCACTTCCGACGGGCGATTCATCGCCACCATGGGCTCGCAGGTGGTGGAACTGGGCGTGACCAACGCCAGCATCCACAAGGTCAATGAATCAGTGGGGGTCGACGAGGTCGACACCCTGCACCAGCTCTACCTGGAAACGCTGCGGCGCCTGCTGGGGTGACGGGTGCGCGTCAGGCCGCGGCGCTGCGCCGCCGCGGCCAGTTGATGATCACGCCGACGGTGCCGAGCGCCAGCGCCCACAGCAGCACCCAACCCGGCATCGACAGGCCCAGGAAGCTCCAATCTATCTTGGAGCATTCGCCCGAACCGGTGAGCACCTTGCGCAGCACATACATCACGGGAAACACATCCATCATGTACTCAAGCGTGGCCCCGCAGGCCGGAATGCTGCCGGCAGGCTGCGACTGGATGTAAACGTGCCGGCCGGCCACGCCGGCGCCTGCGCTGGCGGCCAGCGTCACCAGCACCACCGCCACGCACCCGGCCGCGCGCGCGCGCGGCACCGAGAGCAGCGCGGCCAGCACGAAGGCCACGCCGAGGGCGACCACCGCTATACGCTGGAAAATGCACAGCGGACAGGGCTCCAGCCCCAGCCCTCCCAAGTCTTTTGGGTGCGCGGCATAGAGTGCATAGCCGAACAGCGCAAAACAAATCGCGGCACCAGCCAGATTGGCGGCTACGCGGTGGCTGCGCAGCCAGGTGATCATACGCATCGGCAACTTCCCTTGGCTTCAGACGCTGGCATTGCCGAGATCGCGCTCGACGTCTTCTAGCCTGGTGTGGCGCACATCCTTGCCATGCACCATGAAGATCACGTATTCACAGATGTTCTTGGCGTGATCGCCGACCCGCTCCAGCGAGCGCACGATCCACATCACGTCAAGGGCGCGGCGGATGCTGCGCGGGTCTTCCATCATAAAGGTGATGGACTGGCGCTGGATGGATTCGTATTCCTCGTCGACCATGCGGTCACGCCGCGCCACCTTGACCGCCGCCTGCGCATCCAGGCGTGCAAAGGCGTCGAGCGCGTCGTGCACCATCTCGGAGACGATGCGGCCCATGTGCTTGACCTCGCGGTACTTGTTTTCGGGCCGCTCCATCACCGCCAGCCGCGAGGCGATATTGCCGATTTTCTCGGCCTCGTCGCCGATGCGCTCGAGGTCGGTGATGGTCTTGATGATGGCGATGATCAGCCGCAGATCGCCCGCGGCAGGGCTGCGCGTGGCGAGGATGCGGCTGCATTCCTCGTCGATCGCCACTTCCATGCCGTTGACCTTCAGGTCAGCGGCAGCGAGGGACTCTCCCAGTGTGCTGTCGCCATCGACCAGCGAGGTGATCGCCTTGGCGAGGATGTCCTCTACCAGACCGCCCATGGCGAGCACGCGCGTGCGCACCCGCTCCAGATCCTCATTGAACCGCCGCGAGATGTGGTGGGAGAGATCTGCGGTTTCCATTCGTGTCCTCCGTTGCAGCGGCGAGTGTACCGCCGCCTTCAGGTTTCAGCACGCGCCGTGGAGGAAATATGCAACTGAAGGCACTGCCCCGTCCGGGCTCGCTGCGCACTTCAAGCAAAGCGCCATGGTGTTGCAACACATGCTTCACGATGGCAAGACCCAGGCCGGCGCCACCGGCCGCGCGGGCGCGCCCGGAATCCACGCGATAAAAACGCTCGGTGAGGCGCGGCAGGTGTTCGGGTGCGATGCCGGGACCGGTGTCATGCACCTCGAAGCGCGCCTGGCCCTGCTCGTCCAGCCGCCAGCAGATGCGTACCTTGCCGGTGGCAGGTGTGTACTTCGCCGCGTTGTCCACCAGGTTGGAGAACGCCGAATGCAGCTCGGTCTCATCGCCCAGCAGCTGGGCCTGGGTGGCCAGCTCCAGTGAAATTTCCGGATGTGCCGGCCGCGCCAGCACGTCCTTGCGCAGCATCGCGGCCAGCGCAACAACGTCGACCCTGCCGGTGCCGGCTTCCTCGGTCAGGGAGTCCAGGCGCGACAGGTCGAGCAGGTCGTTGACGATGCCGTTCATGCGCTGGGACTGGCGCTGCATCTCGGCCAGCGGCCCGCGCAGGGCGGCATCCCCCCCATCGTCCTGCAGCAGTGTCTCCAGATACCCAGTGATCACCGTCAGGGGCGAACGCAGCTCATGCGAGGCATTGGCCACAAAGTCCTTGCGCATGGACTCCAGCGCCACCTGGTGCGAAACGTCGCGCACCAGCATCAGCCGCTGCACGCCGCTGTACGGCACTACCTGGAACGAGAGGTGCATGCGAGGTTCGTTGCCCCGACTAATCACCAGCGGTTCATCGTAATCCTCGCCTTCCAGATAGCGCACCAGCGCCGGATCGCGGATCAGGTTGACGATGCGCATGCCCAGATCGACCTTGCGGCGCAGGGTCAGCAGCTTGCCCGCCATGCGGTTGAACCAGAGGATTTCCCACTGCGCATTGAGGATGACCACGCCATCCGGCATCGCCGCAGTGGAGTGCCGCAGCTCGCGAAACACATCGAGCAGTCGCTGCTTGTGATAGCGCTTGCGCCGGTGCAGGCGCACCACGCGCGCCACCACATCGCCCCACATCCCTGAGGAATCCGGCGGATCGCGGCGGCTGCGATCGCGCAGCCAGTAGTCGAGCCAGTACAGATTCAGCAGCTGCCAGCCGAGCATGCCCGCCAGCGCCAGGGCGACGCCAGCCCATACCTGGCCCAGCAGCCAGCCCACCAACACGCCGGCAGCCAAAGTGGCGCCCACCCGCGCCAGCAAAAACCAGCCGGCGCGGCTGGCATTCACGCCGCCGACTCCCGGGCTGAGAAGCGGTAACCGCTGCCGCGCACGGTCTGGATCAGATGATCCATCGCGGCCTCCTCCAGTGCCTTGCGCAGGCGCCGGATATGAACGTCGATGGTGCGCTCTTCCACATACACATTGCCGCCCCACACGCGATCGAGCAGCTGTGCACGCGTGTAGACCCGCTCCGGGTTCAGCATGAAGAACTCCAGCATCCGGTATTCGGTGGGTCCGAGCTGCACGTCGGTGCCATTCACGGACACGCGGTGCGCGGCGCGATCCATGGTGAGTCCGCCAGCTTCAATGCTGTCTTCGCTGGACGGGCCACCGGTCCGCCGCAGCACTGCATTGATGCGCGACAGCAGCTCGCGGGGCGAGAACGGCTTGGTCATGTAGTCGTCAGCGCCGCCATCGAGGCCAGCGACCTTGTCGCCCTCCGCGGCGCGCGCGGTGAGCATGATCACCGGCAGATCCCGCGTGGCAGACTCGCGCTTGATGTGGCGCGTGAGTTCCAGCCCGCTCATGTCTGGCAGCATCCAGTCGATCAGCACCAGGTCAGGGCGCCGGTCGGCCATCTGCACGCGGGCGCGGCGGCTGTCCTCAGCCTCGCTCACCTCAAAGCCCGCCCGTCGCAACGCAAAGGCGATCATCTCCCGAATGGGCTGCTCATCCTCAACGATCAGTATCTGGCGCACGGTAGTCCTGTCCATGGGGTGATGTTGACTACCCGTCATTTCATGACAACTCTGTTACGGGCATCTTACAGCGGACAAGAATCAGGTGGTTTTTGCGGCCTGCACCACCTGATCGCGCAGATAAACGGGCTGGGCAAGGGCCGCATCGAGCCAGGATGCCCCCTGCGCGAGGTCCTGCGCGGCCAACCACGCCACCTCCCTGGCGTGGGGCTCGGCGCCGGCAAACACCCGCGCGGGCGGCAGCTGTAATGAAACTGCAATATCAGGCCAGGCCGCCAGCCCCTTGCCTGCAGCTGCTGCGGCGCGCAGATGCGGCGGAATCAGCAGCTGCTGCGGTGGCCCCACGACCTCGGGCGCCGCTTCGAGGCCCGGTGCAAATACTGCCCAATACAGTTCCCCCATGCGCGCATCCATGCAGGCCAGCAATGCGCCGTCGGGCGCCGCGCCCTCGGCCTCAGTCACCAGCCGGCGCGCCTGCGCGGCCAGTGCGCGCAGCGAAGACACGGGCAGCACGGGCAAGTCCGCGCCGGCGGCCAGGCCCTGCGTCACCGCCGCAGCAATGCGTACGCCCGTGAATGAGCCAGGCCCGCGGCCGAAAGCAATACCGTCCAGCGCACGCAGCGTGAGCCCTGCCTCGGCCAGCAATGCGTCAATCATCGGCAGCAGCAGTTGCGCGTGCTCGCGCGCGGTGGCAACGCCACGAAAAGCCAGCTGGCCATCCAGCCACAGCGCCACCGAACACTGGCCGCTTGCCGTGTCGAGCGCCAGCAGCTTCATCCGGAACAGCGCGCCAGCATCTGGCGCACCTCCAGCAGATCACGGGTACGGCGCATCGGCGGCAATGCCGCCAGCAGTTGTTTGCCGTAGCCCTTGCGCGTCAGGCGCGGATCGAGAATTGCCACCACGCCACGGTCCTCCTCGCTGCGGATCAGCCGGCCCACACCCTGCTTGAGCACGATGGCCGCCTCGGGCAACTGGAAGTCATTGAACGGATTGCCGCCCTCCTCGCGCCGGTGCTGCGCACGGGCGCGCAGCACCGGATCCTCCGGCGAGGCGAAAGGCAGCCGGTCGATCACCACCAGCCGCAGTGCATTGCCGGGCACGTCGACGCCCTCCCAGAAGCTCGCCGTGCCCAGCAGCACCGCGTTGCCATGCTCGCGGAATTCGCGCAGCAACTGCTCACGCGGACTCTCGCCCTGCGCCAGCAGATGCAGCCGCGCCTCACTGCCGGTGCCCCAGCGTTCGCGCAACCGCTTCGCCGCGGCCGCCAGCGCACGATGGCTGGTGAACAGCAGGAAGGCGCCGCCAGCTGAAATCTCAGCCAGGCCCGCGGCCGTCTCGATGACGGCATCACCATGCGCGGCGGTGGCCGGATCCGGCAAGCCCTCCGGCAGGTACAGCAATGCCTGCTGCGGATAGTCGAACGGGCTGTCGATGGCCAGCGTATCGCAGCGCTCGACCAGGCCCATGCGGGTGGTGAAATGACTGAAGTCACCAGCCACCGCCAGTGTGGCCGAGGTGAATATCCACGCCGCCGGCCGGCTGGCCATGATGCCGCGCAACGTCGTCCCCACATCGAATGGCACCACCTGGCAGGTGAAGCCACGTACCCCCGGCTGCAATAGCCGCGCACCCACCGCCGCCGGCGCATCGAGCACCGCATCCAGTTCGCCGGCGAGCGCGGTGGCCCGCAGCGCCGCCTGGGTGAGCCCGTCGCCGG
>DATKBK010000310.1:0-7719 GCA_035514045.1 Steroidobacteraceae bacterium
CCCGGGCGTACATCTGCAATGCCAAAGGTACGGTCCGCATTGACCGTCACCACCACTGTGCGAGTGCCAGTCATGATGACGGCTTCACTGGGCAACACCAGCACTTCGCCACTACTCGGAACTACCAGCGTCACCGATACGAACATGCCCGGGGCGAGCCGGCCGCCGCGATTGTCGAACGCCAGGCGTGCGGTCATTGTGCGCGTCGTGGCGTCAACTTCCGGCAGCAGTGCGATCACCTTCCCTGACAGCACCTCTCCCGGCCAGGCGGTAGCGTCCGCAGTGACTGTCGCTCCGACCTGCACATGCGACACCTGTGCTTCTGGAATCCGCGCATTGACCCACACCGACGCGAGACCATTGATGCGAAACAGCGCTGCCCCGGTCGTGAACGTCGAACCCTCTCGCACGCCGAGTTCGCTCACCACACCATCAGCGGGCGAGGTGATGGTTGTGGTGGCCTCGACCTTGCGATCCGATTCGATTCGCCCGACGGTGGCGTCCGGCACACCCAACAACCGCAAGCGCTCCCGTGCGGCGCCGAGCAGCGACCGGGCTGCATCCGAGCGGGCGTCCAGCAACGCGAGGTATTCCTGCTGCGCGCCGGTCCACTCCGGTACCAGCACTGTTGCCAGCGGCTGGCCCCTGCGCACCGGCTCCAACGGCGCGCGCACGTGCAGCTGCAGCACCACACCGTCGACCCGCGCCGGCACGACCTGCAGCAGGCGATCATCGAAGGCGACTGATCCCACTGCCGTGAGCTGCGGCTGCAGACGGATGCGCTCCACCTTGCCGATGCGAATGCCGAGGTTCTGGGCGACGTTTGGATCCACGCGCACCGTACCTGCCGCACCGGCCTCGTCCGCATAAACCGGCACCAGCTGCATGTCCATGAAGGGTGACTTGCCGGGTTTGTCGAAGCGCGCGTGCGGCACCATCGGGTCGTGCCAGTAGAGTACGTTGCGATCCGTCGACGAGGCCGGCTGCAGGTCCGTTGACGGGATATGCGGTGAGGTGCGCCAGTAGACAAGTGCTGCTCCGATACTGAGCAGCACTATTCCACTGACAAGCATTGGGCGCAGATTGCGATGACGGCGGCTCATTGAGAGTCTCCATGCGTACCCAGCAATTGCAGGTAGACACCGGCGCGGGTTACTTCGCCGGCACGTTGGGTGAACTGAAGACTCAGATCTGCCTGGGAATCGAGCGCTTCCAGTACCTCGCGCAATTCGCCTTGCCCGGCACCATAGCTGGCAGTGGCAACGCGCATGCGATCCTCGGCCAGCGGCAGCAAGACGGATTCGTAGTGGGCGAGGCGGGTTTGACCGGAATTCCTGACTGCCATTGCGGCCTGCACGTGCGCGTGGTGCTCCCGAATGGCTTCCTCCCGCGCCGCTTCCCGACCACGTGCCTCGGCCAGGCGCGCGGCAATTTCCGGATCCTGGCGCGTTCGCGAGAACATGGGCAGCGCTACCCGAAACTGCAGCGACACCATGTCCGAGTAGCCCGGACCGCGATTCGCATAGCTCAGCTCGGTTGACCAGTCGGGGCGTTTCCCGGCGCGCGCCAGAGCCACGCGGGAGCGCGCCAGCGCCACTTCCGGTTCCGTCGGCGCAAGCGGCGCGTCGCCCAGAACGTCAATCGTACTGGTTTCAGGCTGGTCGAACTGCTGGCGCCACGGCAGTTCCGGCGGGACTTCCGCTGGCACCTCGCCAACCCACCGGCCGAGTTCAGCCCGGGCGACCGCCGCCTGCTGCTCGAAGTCGAAGATGCGCGCTTCCAGCCCCGCAAGCACTGACTCCGAGACAATCGCCTCCGTGGCGCCGCTGCGGCCGCCGAGGAGGGCCGCGCGCGCCGCCCCCGACTGAATGGCAAGGTCGCCACGAAGTGCGCGCAGCCGCTGCAGAGATTGCCTGGCCACTGCATGGTTTATCCACGCCTGGGCCGCGGAGAGCGCAATTTCAAATTGCTGTGCCCGTAGCTGGGCCTCGGCCAACGACACTTCCTGGTGGGCCAGTTCCGACTGCACCCGACGGCTGGCGCGGCTCGGCACGGACTGCATCACGCCGACCTTGCGCATCGTCATGAAGTCTCGGTTCAGCGAGAAACGATCTGCCGTAGTCACGGGCAGGTTGTCTACGCCCACGATCAGTTCGGGATCTGGCAGGCGGCCCGCACTTGCGGCGGACTGACTTGCTGCTTCCACATACGCGCGCGAAGCCGTCAGCTGAGGGGCCTCGGCCAGTGCCCGCTCGATGGCTTCATCAAGCAACAACCGTGAATCAGCGGCCTGCACCAAGCCACCACCCAGCCCTGCTCCAGCAGCGAGCACGCACAACACATGCCGGCCAGCAAGCGCGCGCGCTTTGATCAATAGGGTCATGCAACCCTCCGATACCAAGATCCATGAGAGCGGGGCAGTCGCACCAAACGCGACACCCCGCTACGTTTCAATTTGGATCAGGCGATTGGAGGCGGCTTGAGCGGAGGATCCGCCGGCAAACAATGGGACGTGGGCGAGAATGCGCGCGCAGGCACAGGAGCGGACCTGGCCAAACCCGTTAGGAGAACCGGCAATAGTGCGGCGGCAGTGCCACAGGAACTAATGCAGGCCGCCAGGTCTGCAGCGCCTTCGAGGCAGCAGTGGCACGGCTCCGGCATACTGCCCGGTACAGCGTCGTGCAGCGCGGACGCGTGCGCGGTATCCAACGCTGCGCTCTGAGCCATCGACGAGGCGACGGGCGCGGCCAGCAGCAACTGCATGGCAGCCAGCGCATAGACCACACGTCGGACAAGAGCCCTGCTCATGCCATGAAGATAGACCCCTCGGGCGGGAAGTACCAGCGATGTCAGGCTCTTTTCACTTATCCCGTCAACGGACCGCCCCATCGGTCCCCGACGGGCCGTCATCCGGCTTCACATCGTCCATCGAGTCCGGGCGTTGAGTGTTCATGCCGGCTTTGGGATCCTCGGCATCGAGGGGTGCGTCGCCACTCAGCGTGGTTGGCTCGGACGAGGGCGTGGACGTCCTGTCGGGAGTCACGTCGCCGTTCCCGCTCTGCTCTGCACAAGCGGCCAGGAGTGCGAGAGACACGAGCCCCGCAGCGACGGCGCGACTGGATACGTTACCCATCGTCCATGAGTACCGGGAACGGGCCCGGTGCAGTATCGGACCGCGCCTTTGTCGAACGTAGGATGGCGACTGCTCGCTCAAAGCCCCCGCATCAGCTCGACCAGCCCGGTGACGATGCCGGCCTCGGCGCAGCCTGGCATCAATCGCGAACCCAGCACCGTAAACACATTGCGCCCGTAGGCATCATCGCTCGGGATGTAGCCGGTGGGCGCCGAGCCGTTGGTGAGCGTGGACATCATGGTGTGCTTGAACGGCGACTCGCGCTTCAGGCGCTGTGCGATGGCGTTATATACCTCGCCATCCACCGCCCCGATGTAGATATCACCGATACGCAACGCGCCGAGGCGGATTGACGCCTCACCCCCCTCGACATACGTGCCCGGATTTCCAGCACGCCCGGCATCCGTGCGGCGACGCGCCGGGCAGGTGAGCCGTGATTCCGCACCGCGGATGGTCGCATCGACCGGCGACTTCACCAGTGACTCGCGCATCACATGCAGGATCTCCTCCCCCAGCATCTGCCCCATCGCTTCGTTGAGCTGCTCCTGCTGCTTCATCAGCAGCTGCACGCGTGGGTTGTTGCGATCCATCCCCTGCCCGCCGGGAGGCACGGCGTTGCTGATGTCCTCGCCGCGCTTCGCATAGTCCGCGATGCGGATCTCGCGTAATTCGTAAGTCTGGTTGAAATACAGCGGATTCTGGTCGCCCGCCGCGCCGCTTGACCACAGCGCCACGGCATTGCCACCCAGCGAAGCCTCCACATAGCGCGACGTCGCGCCGGGAATGTCACCGCTGATCTTGTCCAGGGTGCCTGTGAGCACGGCATGCACCGCATAGTTGTAGTACACGGCGATGGGCTGGCCAGCGGAAGTTTCGATGCGCACCACGGCCACGGTCTTGTCGGAGGTGCCCTCGTAGTTCGGCCCCTCCCACCAGCGGTTGGTGACCGGATCGACCCGATCGCGATTCACGTTGATCCACGACTGGCCGGTGCCCCAGGCCACGCGCGCAGGCTGCAACCGGGCCACGGAATCGCGCAGCCCCTGCATGATCTTCTCTTCGGTGTTGCCAGCCGCCTGGAACGGAACGCTGTGCGTATGGGTCGCCGAAATCATCAGCTGCGTGGCCGGAATGTTCAGCTCCTGCGCGGCGCGGGCACTGACCTTGCTGTACAGGTCGTTGGATATCGCCCCTGCATCCACCGACACCAGCGCCGCGCGCGTGCTGCCGTTGTCCACCACCAGCGTACGTACGTAGATCGGATCCAGCACGCCGACCATGTTGCGTGGCAGCTGCGCTGGGGTGAAGTCGATGCGCGCCGCACCGGCGCGGAACGGTGCGGCGGCGCTCTCGGCCGCAATCACCACCGCAACCGGGGACAGCGCGGCCAGGACTGCAAAGACAATGCGAATCATGCGTGACTCCTTACCGCGGACCAGTTTCTGGTTGATGGCATCGGCCATCGACCGGTTATGGCTGGCATCAGCATACTCGCTGCCCTGCATCATGCAACCGTTTGCGTGATCGTGCTAGAGTCCGCGCGAATCACCTGTTCCAAGAGTTCGTCCCCGGCAGTTCACCTTCACAGTCAGCAGGAGATCCACGATGAAGCCCCTAGCGAAGTTCCTGGCAGCACTCGGGGTCGCCACGACCCTGGGCCTGATGTCCGCCACGGCCATGGCCCAGGGCGGTCCGCCGCCGCAGGTCCTGCCCGAAGGCATCCGCGGCGGATCCGAGGTCACACCGGAAAAAGGCGTGGAAATCCGCAAGTACGTGTTCAAGGAAACCGGCGAAGAACTGCCCTACTCGGTGTTCGTGTCGTCGAAGGTGAAGAAGGATCAGAAAGCGCCGCTGATCATTGCCCTGCGCGGCTTCACCGGCACCACCCTCACGTTCGTGCGCGGCACGGCAGTGGACCTGGCCGAGGAAGGCGGCTACATCCTGGTCGGGGCACTGGGCTACAACAATCGTGCTGGCTTCGGTATGCAGGCCGGACCGCGTCCAGGTGCTGCACCGGGCGCTGCTCCTGGAGGTCCTCCTGGTGCTGGCCCGGGCGCAGGCCCCGGCGGTGCTCCTCGCCCCGCGGCCGGTGCACCTGGCGCGGCGGCCGGGCCGCCCGGCGGAGCCCGTCCGCAGCCGCCGATGGTCGGCGGCACGAAGGAGACCGATCCAGTCAAGGTGACCCAGTACAGCGAGCAGGACGTGATGAACGTGCTCGAGATGGTGCGCAAGGAGTTCAACATCGACGACCGGCGCATCTATCTGATGGGTCATTCACAGGGTGGCGGTGGCGCGGCCCACCTGGCCGAGAAGTACGCGGACATCTGGGCAGGCGTGGCGCTGCTGGCCCCGGCGCTGTTCAATGTGCAGCTGACTGCGCAATCGAAGATCACCAAGATCCCCCTGCTGCTGGCCGTGGGCGACAAGGATTCGCTGATCACCAGCTCCCGCGCGTTCAGCGAGCAACTCAAGGGACTGAAGGTCGAGCACAGCTACATCGAGAAGGCGGGCCTGGACCACGGCACCATCATCATGGGTGGCATGCCTGACGTGTTCGCGTTCTTTCCGAAGCATGTGAAGCCGGCGCGGCGCTAACGCGCCAACCGCACGGCATCGAGCGCCATCAGCGCCGCGCCCGCAATGGCCGAGTCACGGCCCAGTGCGGGCGCGGCGATGAATGAGCCGATGCCGTCCCGGTCGCGCAACCGGGGCAGGTAGCCGCCCAGCCAGGCAAGGACCGATTCCCGCACCAACGGCAGCATTAATCCATCAGCCATGACGCCGCCACCAATGATCAACCGGTGCGGCGCATGCAGCAGCGCAATCGCCGCAGCGAGCTGCCCGATGTAGCCGGCGATGATCGCCCTGCCGGGGTGATCGGACGGCAGCGCGGCAAGTTCGACCCCCCAGCGCGCGCGGATTGCAGGTCCGCTCGCCAACCCCTCCAGACAGTCGCCGTGAAAGGGACAGATGCCGGCGAACTCAGCGTCACGGGCATCGCGGCGTACGATCAGATGCCCCATTTCCGCATGCATGGCGCGTGACGCGGTATCGCCCGGCGCCACCGCACCACCGATTCCGGTACCCACCGTCACGTAGGCCAGCGAATCCAGACCTCGCCCCGCCCCCACTGCCAGTTCGCCACGCGCGGCCGCCCCCACATCGGTGTCGAGCACTACGGGAATACCCAGGGCCGCGCGAAAGGGCGCCAGCACACTGACCCCGGACCATCCGGCCTTGGGCGTGGACAGAAGGCAGCCGAAGTTGGCTGCATCAGAGCGCAGCTGCAGCGGGCCGAAACAGCCGATACCCAGCGCCGCGATGGGCCCATGCCGCCCCGCTGCTGCCGCAAAGAACTGCAGGCACTCGCCAAGCGTGGTGGCCGCGTCGGTGGTCGGGACCACCGTTCGCTCGACAAATGCTGCCGCTGACTCGCCAACGGCGCACACAAACCGGGTGCCACCACCTTCGATGACGCCGATCAGTGCCCGCTCCTGCCTGACAGTCATCCATCCTCCCGGTCAGCTCGTTTGCCACAGCATAGCCAAGTCATGCAAACGTTTGTACAACACGCTAGAGTGCCGGCGAAAACAACGGGGGAGTTTCCGCCATGTCGACCGATCTCGCCAGCCAGCAAGGCGTGCGCACGGCCCGCCTGCTGACCTGCCTGATGTTCTTCACGTTCGCGATGACCACCGATGCCGTCGGCAGCGTGATCCCCCGCGTGATCGAGGAATACGGTCTGAGCATGACTGCCGCGAGCGCTTTCCAGTACGCGACCATGCTGGGAATCGCGGTCGGCGCGCTGCTGCTGGGCTTCCTGGCCGATCGCATCGGCCGCCAGCGCACCATCATCCTTGGCCTGTGCCTGTACGGCGCCAGCTCGCTGATGGTGATCTTCGGCGACAACTTCCCAACGCTGGTCGCGCTGCTGGCCATCTCCGGCCTTGGCATCAGCGTCTTCAAGACTGCAGCGCTGGCCCTGATCGGCGACATCACGCCCTCCTCCCAGGCCCACACCCGGTTCATGAACACGGTGGAAGGCTGGTTCGCGGTGGGCGCCATCGTGGGCCCGGCAATCGTCGCTGGGCTCATCACCTCCGGGATGTCCTGGAAGTGGCTGTTCGTCGTGGCCGCCGCGATCTGCCTGGCGCTGGTGGTGATGGCCGGCCGGGTACCTAACCCCGTGCCGCGCAGCAAGGTCGAGCGCGCGAGCCTCGCCCAGATGCTGACAGTGATGAAGGATCCGCTGGCACTGGGTTTCTCGCTGCTGGTCGCGCTGTATGTTGCGGTGGAAGTCGCCATCTACGTCTGGATGCCGACGTACCTCGCGGGCTACGAAGGTTCGCACGCCTGGCTGCAGGCCTGGGCGCTGACACTTTTCTTCGTACTGCGGGCTGCAGGTCGTTTCCTGGGAGCCTGGATACTCGCCCACGTGCGCTGGACCGTGGCGCTGGTGCTGCTGGGCCTGCTCATTTTCCTGTGCTTCGCCGGCGCACTTTTCGGCGGCCCGCGCCTGGGCGCGTGGCTGCTGCCGCTCACCGGTCTGTTCATGTCCATCATCTATCCGACGCTCAACTCGAAGG
>DATKBK010000311.1:0-3711 GCA_035514045.1 Steroidobacteraceae bacterium
ACCTACGGCCCGACGCTGCTGTCGACCGTGCCGGTGCTCACCACCGGCAACGATGCCGTGTTCGCGCGCCTGATGCCGCGGCTCTATGGCGAGCTGGGTTACGCGCAGCGGGAACTGGCCTGCAAGCAGGTTGATCCGGTACCGTCCGGCGGCGCCGCACCGTTGCCGACGAATCTGTGCGCCACGCTGGCCAGCATCTGGCTCAATGGACTGGAGAAGCTGAACAAATGCATCCAGGCGGGCTTCACGCCCAAACAGAGCGCGGGCGACGAGAACTGCCAGTCATTCGTCAGCCAGTTGAACAACTTCAGCTCGCGCGTCCCCACGGTGACGCCGCTGCATGACGTCGCCAATCGGGTGGGGGAGTTGCAGGCGCGTATCAGCACGCTGTTGCACGTCTACCAGGTGCGTTACCTGCCATCCATTCCCGCCGGCGGATTCTGCAGAGAGACGAGCTCCAGCCCAACCACCTGCCCGGACCCCTGGAACTGACGCTGGCGGTTGCGCGGCCGGATCGATGCGGCCGGCCCCAGTCCAGCATCGACTACTGGGACGGCGAGTAAAGCCCTAGGCTGCGCCCGCCACCCGCTTCACCGCCGCTGCCGCCGCCGCTGCCGGTTGCCCGGCCTGCGCCGCTGCCAGCGCCGTCACGTTCAGCACCCGGCGATAGGTGGACGAGGGTGTGAGCACATGCGCCGGGCGCGCCGTGCCCATCAGGATGGGCCCCACCGTCGTGCCCTCGCCACCCACGGCCTTCAGCACATTGAACAGGATGTTGGCCGCATCGATGTTCGGGCAGATGAGGATGTTGGCCTCGCCGGTGAGGCGACTGTCCATCAGCATGCCGCGCCGGATCACCTCGGAGAGCGCGGCATCGCCATGCATCTCGCCATCGCATTCCACGTCCGGATACAGGCGGGAGAAGATCTCGTAGGCCTCGCGCATGCGCCGCGCGGATTCGCGCCGCGAGGAGCCGTAGTTGGAGTGCGAGATGAAAGCGACCTTCGGCGGCAGGCCAAAATGCCGCACCTCGCGCGAGGCCATGCGCGCAATGCGCGCCAGCACTTCGGCCGAAGGCGTCTCGTTCACGTAGGTGTCGGCGATGAACAGGGTGCGCTTGTCGAATGTCAGCCCGGACAGCGAGGCCAGCGAGGTCTCGCCCTCGCGCAGACCGATCACGTCGCGGATGTTTTCCAGATGCGCGTCATAACGGCCATGCAGGCCGCAGAGCATGCCGTCGGCGTCGCCCAGATGCACCATCAGCGCGGCGATGGTGGTGGTGGAGCGATGCACTATCGCCTTGGCGGCCTCCGGGCTGACGCCGCGGCGACCCATGATGCGATGGTAGGCCTGCCAATACTGCCGGAAGCGAGGATCATCGTCCGGATTCACCACCGTCACATCCTGCCCCAGCTTGATGCGCAGACCCGCCTTGCGGATGCGGGCCTCGATCACCGCCGGACGGCCGACCAGAATGGGCGATGCCAGCTGCTCGTCGAGCGCAATCTGCGCTGCGCGCAGCACGCGATCGTCCTCGCCCTCGGCATAGGCGATGCGCTTGCGCGTGGAGGCGCGCGCGGCGCCGAACACCGGGCGCGTCAGCATGCCGGCTGAGGAGAACACGCGCGCCAGTTGCGCGCGGTAGGCCTCCATGTCGGCGATCGGCCGCTCGGCCACGCCGGATGCTGCTGCCGCTGCCGCAACGGCCGGCGCAATACGCAGGATCAGCCGCGAATCAAAGGGCTTCGGGATGATGTAGTCGGTGCCGAAGGTCAGCTCCTGGCCAGCGTAGGCGCTGGCCACTTCCTCGCTGATCTCGGCCTTGGCCAGATCCGCGATCTCCTTCACGCAGGCCAGCTTCATCTCGGCAGTGATCCGCGTGGCACCCGAGTCCAGTGCGCCGCGGAAGATGTAGGGGAAGCACAGTACGTTGTTGACCTGGTTCGGGTAGTCCGAACGGCCAGTGGCGATGATGCAGTCCGGGCGCACCGCCTTCGCCAGTTCCGGGCGGATCTCCGGCTCCGGGTTGGCCAGTGCCAGGATGATCGGTTGCGCCGCCATTGCCTGCACCATGTCCTGCGTCAGCACGCAGCCGGTGGAGCAGCCGAGGAACACATCCGAATCCGGCATCACATCGGCCAGCGTACGCAGACCGGTACGCTGCGCGTAGCGCGCCTTCTCCGGATTGAACGAGTCGCCGCGGCCTTCGTGGATGAGGCCCTTCGAGTCGCAGGCCCAGACATTGGCGCGATCCAGACCCAGGCCCACCAGCAGGTCGAGGATGGCGATGGCCGCCGCGCCCGCGCCCGACACCACCAGCTTCACCTTGCCGATGTCCTTGCCCACCAGCTCCAGGCCGTTCCTGATCGCCGCCGCCGCGATGATGGCCGTGCCGTGCTGGTCGTCATGGAACACCGGGATGTTCATGCGCTCGGTGAGCTTGCGCTCGATGTAGAAGCACTCCGGTGCCTTGATGTCCTCGAGATTGATGCCGCCCAGCGTCGGCTCCAGCGCCGCAATCATGTCGATGAGGCGATCCGGATCGCGCTCAGCCAACTCGATGTCGAACACATCGATGCCGGCGAATTTCTTGAACAGGCAGCCCTTGCCTTCCATCACCGGCTTCGCCGCCAGCGGACCGATGTCGCCGAGGCCGAGCACGGCCGTGCCATTGGTCACCACGCCGACCAGGTTGCCGCGGGAGGTGTAGTAGGCCGCAGTCTTCGGGTCTGCGGCGATGTCGAGGCAGGGGTAGGCCACGCCAGGGGAGTAGGCGAGGGAAAGATCCCGCTGGTTGGTCAGGGGCTTGGTCGGGGAGATGGCCACCTTGCCCGGGGTCGGGAGGCGGTGATAGTCGCGGGCGGCATCGCGCAGGGCGGCTTCGGCGGGGGTCAGGGTTTCGGCGGGCATTTAGTGGTGCGGCTATCGGTTGTGAAGGCGGCGGATTATCGGTGCTCCGGGGGTGCGGGCGCCAGCCGCTGCGCCCCGGTTGCCCCTGCCAGGCGCCGAGCCGGCCAGATCCGGCTTTGTACACACAGCGCAGAAGGTCAGATCAGGCCGTCCAGCGGACTTCTGACGGCCTGTCCGCCTCGATTCAGCACGTGGGTGTAGATCATGGTCGTCTTCACGTCCGAGTGACCGAGCAGCTCCTGGACGGTGCGGATGTCGCTGCCCGACTCGAGCAGGTGGGTGGCGAAACAGTGGCGAAAGGTATGACAGCCGGCGGGCTTTGTGATGCCGGCGCGGTGGAGGGCCTGCCGAACTGTTCGTTGCAAAGTGCGTGGGTGGACGTGATGACGCACCGTGGAGCCATCGTAGGGGTCGCGGCAGAACGTGCGGGAGGGAAACACCCACTGCCATTCAAAGGCAGTGGATGCGCCCGGATACTTTCTCTTCAGTGCTCCCGGAATCGACACCCCCTGAGCGCCGGTGCTGCGCTCCCGCTGGAACCATGCAGACAGCTCCCCCAGATGATTGCGCAGCGGCGTCACCAGCTCCTGCGGCACCACCGTCCGGCGATCCTTGCCGCCCTTGCCATGGCGCACCGTGAGTTCCCGGCGCTCGAGGTCGAGGTCCTTCACCCGCAGTTCCAGGACCTCCGTCAGTCGCAGGCCGCTGCCATAGAGTAGGCCGACCACCAGGCGCGAGCGGCCCCTGAGTCCGGCGAAGACACGCGCAACCTCCTCGCGCGTCAGAACAACTGGCAATTTG
>DATKBK010000312.1:0-2419 GCA_035514045.1 Steroidobacteraceae bacterium
TCGAACGCGGGCCCCATGCCCGACGAGGGTGGATGTCGCGGCCTGGCCGCCCTCAGTTACCCGACCCGCTGGGCGCAGTGGTATCCAGATCGATTGCCCTGCGGTCGCGCTGCACGCGCAACTTCACCCGCTCGCCCGGCTGGTAGGAGCGCAGGATGCGCGCCGCGTGCTGCGCATCGGCGGGGGCGCGGCCGTCTATCGAGAGGATGATGTCGCCATCCTGAAGCGTGTAGGGCGAACCGGGGCCTGTCCTCACCACGAGCACGCCGGCGGTAACGCCAAAGTAGTCGCCGAGCCGATCGGAAACTGGCGCCAGCTCCAGGCCGCCCAGCGAACTGTAGCCTGGCAGCGGTGCCGGGTTGAAAGGCCCCGGAGATGGCGCACCCGGCATCATGGGTTGCGGTGGTGGCGCCCCCGGGGGCACGGGCGCCAGTGGTTGTGCGCCCGCTGGGCTGTAGGGTACGGGGTAAGGCATGGGATAGGGATAGCTGTTGCTGCGCGCCATCTCCTCTGACTGCCTGGTCATTTCACGGGAGGAATCCTCCATCCGCTGGCGCGATTCCTCCATCCGCCGGATCGAAACCTCCTGGCTGCGCAGGGCCTCGCGCTGGGTGCGCTCGCTTTCGGCCATTTGCCGCCGCGCTTCTTCCTGCGCGCGCCGAGCGTCGCGCGCGATCTGTTCGGCGGCCGCCTCGCTCGATCCCTCGGCCGCTACTGCCATGCCGGGCAGTACTACTGCCAGGAACAGCATGGCGAGCAGCGCGTACCACGGCGCACCTATCGTCTGGTGATTCCGGTTCATCGGTCTCACTCCGTCAGTGGGATTGATCGGAAGGAAGCGCCTCATGTCCCTAGGATGCGCCAAATTGGGGGAAAGGTCGCAATCGAACGGCTTTCGGCGGTGCCCTCAATTGCCGCGTCCACCGGGCGCGGAGGTGTTGAGGTCGATGGCCTTGCGGTCGCGCTGCACGCGCAGCTTCACGTTCTCGCCGGCCTGGTAGGAGCGCAGGATGCGCGCCGCGTGTTGGGCATTGGTGGGCGCGCGACCGTCAATCGAGAGGATGACGTCGCCATCCTGCAGTTCGTAGGGCGAATTGGCGCCGGCACGGACCACCAGCACACCCTTGCTGACGCCGAAATACTTGCCCAGGCCCTCGGACAGCGTAGCGAACTCCATGCCTCCGAAGGGCGTGCCGGTGGCCGTGCCAGTGAACGGGGTTCCAACCAACCCAATGCCCTCGATCAGCGCCCTCACCTGCGGGTGGTTGTCGGTGTAGCGCTGCCGCAGCAATTCCAGTTGCTCCTGCGCTGCCTCCGCGCGCGCGGCTGGCGCGATAGGCTCCGGGCCCGCACCCAGGCGCGGAACCACGTCGAAGGCCAGCTTCCTGCCGTCGCGAAGCACGTCGACGCGGATCCTCATGTCGGGCTCGATCTGATTCATCTTCTTCACCAATGCGTTGCCCGGATCACTCTCCCCGGTCAGGTCCTGGCCATGCAGGGAGGTGATGATGTCGCCGGCCTGGATGCCGGCCTCGGCAGCGGCTCCGCCGGGACTGACTCGTGCGACCAGTGCGCCTTTCCCTTCAGCGCCGTTCCTGACCTCGATGCCAAGCAAGGCCCGCGGCGGGGCACTTGAGACGCTGGTGAACAGTCGAGTGTTGCGTCCCAGATCGCGCGAGAGTTCGGCTACTTCGCGGGAGGAATCCGCCAGCCGCCGGCGCGCCTCTTCCAGCCGCCGGACCAGGTCCTCCTGTGCACGCCCGGTGCGCTCGCGCTCGGCGTCTTGCCCGGCTGCGCTGGATCCTTCGGCCGCGACGGCCAAGCCGGGTAGCACTGCCAGCGCCAGCACGGCAAGCAACGCGTGGCGCGGCGCTCCCCTCGTCTGCATATTGCGGTTCACGTTGGTGTCACTCCGGAGGTTGCGGGTTCACAGGTCGAGCAGTGCATGCGCGTAGGCAACCTGCTGCAGGGAATCGTTGAGCTGCGCGCGAGTGGACTCCATCCGCCGCAGCTCCTCGACGGCTCTTGACTGCAGGCGCGCAGCGGAGATCTGGGCATCGAGCAGGGCGATGTGATCCTCCAGTTCACTGGTCATCGCGAAGCGATCGAGGTCCACCAGTGCTGGCGGCCGGGCAAGCACCTCGGCCGCGGTCCTGACATTCGCGGCGCCCGGCCGGATCACCTGTGCGTCCGGGTCGGGCTGGGTCAGCACCGCCACCACCGGCACCAGCGTAAGTACGCCGATGGCGGCAGTGGCGCTCCAGCTGGCGAGCCTTCCACGGTGCCGTGCCTGCACACGGCGGCGCTCGAACTCATCGAAATCAAAGGGCGCACCGGCGGCCGGCCGCTCCAGTGCGCGCAGTCGGGATGATTCATTCATGGCAATTGTCCCTGCGGTGCCAGACCCCCGGCCGGCAAC
>DATKBK010000313.1:0-6092 GCA_035514045.1 Steroidobacteraceae bacterium
GTAGATGAGTGCCGCCGTCGGCGCCAGCACTGCGCCCAGGCGCGATACCGACTGCGCCACACCGATGGCAGAACCGCGCACCTCGGTAGGGTAGGAATGCGCCGACACCGCGTACATGAACGCCTGCATGCCGTTTACCGAAGCGCCTGCCAGCAGGAACAGCACGAATACCATGGCAGCCGACGGGTTGCTACCCATCAGCACCAGCGCGACCAGCGCGCTGCAGATGCCTCCCAGCGCCGCCAGCGAAGTGCCGGTCATGCGAGACCCGAAGAAGCCGATCAGCACCGCTCCGCCCACCGAGCCCAGCACAGCGCCACCGCTGAATAACTGCAATCCCCACGACCCCTGATCGCTGCTCATGCCCGCCTGGGTCAGCAGCAGCGGAATCTGGGTGGTGAACACATAGAGGACGAAGCTGTTGACAGTGAATGCTATCCAGATGAGCGCCGTCCTGGCACGGAAATCCCGGTTCCAGATCGTGCTGAGCCAGTTGCTGGAGCGTTTTCCCTCTTCAATGACGACGAATTCCTCCGTGCCGTCGAACCGCTGTTCCTTCACCAGCTGGTTCAGCGCCTTGGCCAACTTCTTGTGCAGCCGCGGGTGCTTGGCCATGTACTTGGGCGACTCGGGCAGCGCATAGGAGAAGAGCGCGAACAGCACCAGCGGCGCCACGGCGCCAATCAGGAACATCGCGCGCCAGCCGTATTCCGGCACGACCTCCCGATAGATCGTGCCGGTGAGCATGCCGCCCAGCGGCACCGCGACGATCACCGAGGCGACCACCACGCTGCGTACCTTCTTGTTGGTCCACTCGGAGACCAGCGTGGTTGCCAGGGGCGTGATACCGCCCAGGCCAAAACCCATCACCAGGCGCCAGAACCACAGCTCGTTGATGGACGTTGCGTAATAGCAGAACAGGGAACCGATGCCCATCAGTGCAAGGCAACCCACGTAGGCGAACTTGCGGCCAATGCGATCTCCCAGCCAGCCGAGCAGCACCGAGCCGAAGGCCATGCCCAGGAGGCCTGCCTGCATGAAAGGCTGGATGGCCTGCGGGTCCGCGAGCCCCAGCCCCGCGTCGGCGAGCATGTCCCGTGCGATGTAGCCGGGAATGAACAGGTCGAATCCGTCGGTGAGCATGATGATGATCATCATCAGCGCGATTCCCAGCGGCTTGCCCACGAAGGCGGCTGAATCGATCACGGCCCCGACATCAACTTTCTTATTGCTCTGCATGACCCTCACTCACAGGTTGTTGCGGCTAATAGTTGTTCTGATCGCAAGGGGAGCGACTTTGGCCTGAATCAGCCCGGATGGCAACGGGATTCTGGTCCCGTCAGGGCACGATGGCCTGGATTTTCGGGGTGGTGCCGGCCGGAAAGGTTGCGTCGGGATTCTCGGCTTTGGCCCCGAGCGAGCGCAGCAGCGCAACGGTCTGGTGATGCTGTGCCGGGAGCAGCGCGTTGAACTCTTTCGGGAAACGCCCCAGCGCGTGGTCGATGGGCGACAGGCCGTTCGAATCGATCACGTCCAGCTCCGCCCCATCTTCCACCAGTCGCTGCACCACGCGGTTCCAGCCGCGCGAGGCCGCCGCATGCAGCGCCGTGCGATTGGCCGGGGTGCGGATCTTCAGATCCGCGTCGGCATAGCCCAGCGGCGTGCGGGCGTTGACGTCCGCGCCCGCCGCGCGCAGCAGGTCGTAACACTGCAGGGCATCGTCCTCGGTGCGTGGCAGGCCGCGGGTGGGATCGTGGATATGCCCATCGCCCACCGCCGCCATCAGCGGCGTGACACCTTGCGAGTTGGCAAGGTCCACCAGCGCGCCATGCTGCAGCAGTAGCTTCATCAGCGGCAGATCACCCGCCTTGGCCGCGCGCAGCAGCGGCGTGGTGCCCCACACGATCATCGGGTCGCGATAGCGGTCGTGCGGAATATTGCGGTAGCGCGGCCTGAGTTTCAGCTGCGCATTGGGATTGGCGCCGCGCGCGAGCAGCAGCCGCACCAAGTCCTCGCCGCTGGCCCGATCCATCGACGGGATCTCCACCCGCCGGCCAATGGGCAGCGTGTTCATGTCCACCGCCACGTACAACGGCGTCTGGCCGTAGATATCCCACAGGTTCACGTCCGCGCCCGCCTTGATCAGGAACTGCGCCGTGTCCCAGTGTCGGTTGAGCAGCGCCATGATCAGCGCCGTGGCGGCATCCGGATCATCGCGGTCGATGTCCGCGCCAGCATCGAGCAGCACATCGAGGCAGGCGATGCAGCCCTCGCGGGCAGCGAACAGCAGCGGCGTGAGACCGCCGCGGTACAGGTCCTTGGGCCGACCCTCAGCGGTCACGCGCCGCTGCCAGTCGCGCACGGTGGAGCGTTCGTCGACCCGCGCGCCAGCCCGCACCAGCAGCCGAACCATCTCCGGCTGGCTCTGCGCCGCTGCCCACATCAGTGCGGTCTGCCCGCCCCAGGTCTCGCGCGCATGCACGTCGGCGCCGTGCTTCAGCAGCAGCCGCGCCGCCGCCAGCTGGCCGGTGCGGGCCACCACCATCAGCGCGGTCTGGCCCTCGTCATTGGGGGATTCAACGTCGACCCCGGCCTTGAGCAGCAGCTGGATGACCGGCGCATCGCCGCGCGCCGCGGCCAACATCATCGGGGTGGCGCCGAACAGGTTGGCCGCGGCGGGATCGGCACCGGCGGCCAGCTGCAGGCGCACAGCTTCAGTGTCGCCCGCGTACACCGCCCGGTGCAGCGCGGTGGTACCGTCCGGCTCCGCGGCTCCGGCCAGCATCGAGGCCAGCAGCAGCGGCAGCCATTTCATCAGTAGCCGGCGGTGAAGCGCTTGTTGATGTACTGCGGCTTCTCGATCTCGTCGAGGATGGCCACTGCCGCGTCTTCCATCGAGATCGCGCTGCGGCCATTGGCGCCCGTCAGCAGCGTGTCGGTGCCGAGACGAAAGGTGCCCGTGCGTTGCCCGGGGCCGAATGAGCTGGAGGGACTGAAGAACGTCCAGGAGGCGTCCTTGACCTCGAGCAGGTAGTCGAGCGCGTCCACGGTGGATTTGATCTCGTTGTTGCCGCCCATGCCGGCGGGGAGCGTGTCGACGATGCGCTGCCCTTGCGCATTGTTGAGGCTGCTTGCCCCGCCCACCACGATCAGGCGGGGCTTCTTACCCGTCTCGCTGCGCTGCGCCTCAAGCATGGCCTTGACGATGTCCACCGCGAAGGTGGGCGTTGGCGTGGGCCGTGCGATCACCGCGGACACCACCGCGTCGGCGCCGGCAATGTTCTTCGCGATGTCCTTTGCGTCCATCGCATCGCCCGCCACCACCTTCACGCCCGGTGGCGCCAGATCAGGCTTCGGGCTCTTGTCCACTACCGTCACAGTGTGACCGCGCGCGGCCGCCTCTTTGGCGATGCGGCTGCCAGCATTGCCGCTGCCGCCGTAGACTACGATGTTCAACGGCGTTGCGGCCCTGGTCTGCGCCAGCGAGGCGCCTGAATAGCCGCCCAGCGCGAACGCGCCAGCGGCCAGTGCCAGCAGCCAGTGAAAAATTGCGATTCGGCGGGACATGTTCACGGCAACTCTCCTGCAATCAATGACTGCGATCCAGACCAAGGGCCTTGATCGCGTTCTGCTTCAAAATGAGCTCCCGCACTTGAGGCCGGAACCCTGCCGCATCGTAATCCTTCATCCACCGCTCCGGGGTGATCTGCGGGTAATCGGTGCCGAAGAGCATCTTGTGCTTCAGCTGCGTATTCGCATAGTGAATCAGCTGCGGCGGAAAGTACTTCGGTGACCAGCCCGACAGATCGATGTACACATTGGGCTTGTGCAGGCACACCGACAGCGCCTCGTCCTGCCAGGGCCAGGAGGGGTGCGCGATGATCACCGTCATGTCGGGGAAGTCGGCTGCGACATCATCCAGGTGCATGGGGTTGGAATATTTCAGGCGCAGGCCGCCACCGCCGCGCAACCCCGAACCCATGCCCGAGTGGCCGCTGTGGAAGATCACCGGCATCTTCGCCTCTGCCATCGCCTCGTACATCGGGTATGCCATCCGGTCGTTCGGGAAGAACCCCTGGCAGGTCGGGTGGAACTTGAACCCGCTGATGCCCTCGGCGATCAGCTTCCTCACCTCGCGCAGGCCCATCTTGCCTTTGTGCGGATCCACGCTGCCGAAGGCCATCATCATGTCGCTGTTGGCCTTGGCGGCATCAAGCACTTCTTCGTTCGGGACGCGGCGCCGGCCGATCTCGAACTCGGTGTCGACCGTGAACATGACCAGGCCGATGTTCTGCGCCCGGTAGAAGGCCACCGTCTCATCGATGGTGGGCGGGGTGCCGGACTTGAAGTATTTCTTCTTCTGCTCCTCGATCTCCTGGGCGTAGTCGTCGTCGGGCTGGCGGCAGGAAATCTCGGCGTGCGTGTGCACGTCAATGGCGATCAATTGGTCGGTTTTCATCCGAGTGGATTTTGCCACGGATCGAGCATCGATACGCCGGTTCGGGCGAATCCGGTCGTATCCCTGGTTGCCACAGTCATGCCGTAGTGCAGCGCCGTGGCGGCGATGAACAGGTCAGGTTGCGGATAGGTGATGCCGGCGCTGCGGCCTTCCGCCACCGTCACGCGCCACCTGAACAACACATCTTCCGACAGTGGCAGGACGCGGTGCTCGAACATCGGCCGCACCTGATGTGTCAACCAGGTCGTGAATCCGGCGCGCGCCACCGGGTCGGGGAGGCGCTCGATGCCAAAGCGGATCTCCGCCAGCGTCACGGTACTGATGAACAGCCGTTCCAGCGGCTGGGCCGCGACAAAGGCGAGCACGTTGCGATCTGGTCGCGGTCGCCTCAGTTCCGAGACCACATTGGTATCGAGCAGCCAGTTCGTCACAGTTCAACGAGGCGCACCGGCATGGGAGCCCCAGACTCGGTCAGTTCGATGTCCGGATGCGGACCAGCCTGCATGGCCGCAATCAGGTCTGCTCCAGTTCGCTGGCCCCGCAGGCGGCGAAACTCTTCAACCGAAATGACCACCACCTCATCACGGCCGTGGACCGTGACGTGCTGGGGCCCTTCGCTGCGGACCTTGCGCACCAGTTCGCTGAAGCGCGCCTTGGCATCCTGCAATCGCCAATGAGCGGGGACGGAGCGGCCCGGTGCGCGGGCATTGCCGGGCGCGCCACTCGCTGAAGAGTCAGATTTTCTAGTCATTCTGACCAGAATCTAGCACATTGCGCGCTCGCGAGCTACGCCAGAAAGTGCCTATTTCGCCCGGAAATGCTCCGCTTGCGATCAGCGCGACTGCAGGTTGCTCAGCAGCGTGTCATCGACGTGCAGCTCGGTATCGAGCACTAGCCGCTCGGAGCGCAGCTGCAGCTCGTACACCACATACATCAGCATGATCGACAGGATCAGCGCCACGAAGGTGGAATTGAAGGCAATGCCCAGGCCGGCGGTGACTGGCCCCGTATCGCCCCGCAGCGCGGTCTGCGCGCCGGCCAGCGCATAGCCGATGCCGCGCACCGTGCCGACGAAGCCCACCGCTGGAATCGCCCAGACGCAGAAGCGCACCAGCGCCAGCTCCGAGTCCAGCCGCGAGGCTTCGGACTCGCAGTAATCGTGCACCGTGGTGGCCGCGTCCTGCACATTGGCAGTCTCGCCGAAGCGCTTCAGCGCGCGCCGCAGGGTGCGCGCCGGGATCAGGTTGCGATCCAGTGGCGGCAGCTCATCGAGCCGGTGGGCGTACTCGCGCACGTCGCCGGGGAGGATGCGATAGCCCGGCGGCACCTTCATCAGCCCGGCATCGAGCTGGCGGCGGTGACGGCCGAGTGCGCGGGCTTTCATGACGGCCAGCCCCAGGGCCCACAGGAACAGGATCACGCAGACCTCCTGCTCCGGGTCCTTGATGATCACCCACACTGAGCGGCGCGTCTGATGATCCGGATCGGCCGCCTGCGCTGCCTCCTCGCGCTGCTGCCAGCCGGCGGCCAGCGGCCGCACCTGGAAGGTGTAGAAGATATGCACCAGCACTGCTGCCACAATCAGCAGGACGAAGCCGCGGATGCGGTCCTGGACGTATTGATCTTTCATCAA
>DATKBK010000314.1:0-10018 GCA_035514045.1 Steroidobacteraceae bacterium
GACCGAATCGCGCTATACTTGTCTGCTCCACTTAACGTCTCTCACGGAGCCATGCAATGCGTCTTTACGGTCCCAAGGATGTCGACAAAACCGCCCTGCGCCGCGCGCGAATCGCGATCCTCGGCTATGGCAGCCAGGGCCGCGCCCATGCGCTGAACCTGAAGGACAGCGGTTTCGACGTGGTCGTGGGCGTGCGCAAGGGCGACAGCTTCAAGCAGGCGAAGAAGGATGGTCTGACGGTGCTGGCGCCGGCCGAAGCGGTGAAGGATGCAACCCTGATCGCCATCCTCGTGCCCGACACCACCCAGAAGGCGCTGTACGCCGAGCTGAAGGATTCGATTCCGAAGGGCGCGACGCTGCTGTTCGCACACGGCTTCAACATCCACTTCAAGCAGATCAAGCCGCGCAAGGATCTTGATGTGGTGCTGATCGCGCCCAAGGGTCCGGGTGGCCTGGTGCGCCGCCAGTACCAGCAGGGCCGTGGCGTGCCGGCGTTGATTGCGGTGGCACAGAATCCCTCGAAGAAGGCCTTCGCCAAGGCGCTGGCCTATGCCCATGGCATCGGCAGCACCCGCGGTGGCGTGCTGGCCACCACCTTTGCCGAAGAGACCGAGACCGATCTGTTCGGCGAGCAGGTGGTGCTCTGCGGCGGCACTTCGGACCTGATCCTCAAGGGCTTCGAGACGCTGGTGGAAGCCGGTTACCAGCCCGAAGTGGCCTATTACGAAGTGCTGCATGAGCTGAAGCTCATCGTCGACCTGCTGCACGAGGGCGGGCTGGCGAAGATGCACAAGTTCGTCTCCACCACCGCCAAGTGGGGCGACATGACCCGCGGCCCGCGGGTGGTGAACCGTGGCACCAAGAAAGAGATGAAGAAGATCCTCGGCGAGATCCAGTCGGGCAAGTTCGCCCGGCAGTGGATCGCCGAGAACAAGTCCGGCCTGAAGAAGTACAACAAGCTGATGAAGGCCGACCTCAACCACAAGATCGAGAAGGTCGGAGTCCGCTTGCGCGATCGCATGCCCTGGCTCGCCGAAGAGCGCGCTTAAGGAATCGCGCGCACAGGAATCACCATGCCCATCCCCGCCACGCAGTACATCTGGTTCAACGGCAAGCTGGTCCCCTGGGAAAAGGCGACGGTACATGTGCTGGCGCATGCCCTGCACTACGGCTCGTCGGTGTTCGAGGGCGTACGCGCGTACACCACACACAAGGGCGTGGCGGTGTTCCGGCTGGCCGATCACACGCGGCGGCTGTTTGATTCGGCCAAGATCTATCGCATCACCATTCCCTTCACGCCGGCGCAGATCAATGCTGCCTGCCGGGAAGTGGTGGCGGTGAATGGCCTGAAGCAAGGCGCCTACCTGCGGCCGGTGGCCTTTCGCGGCTATGGCGAGATCGGCGTGGCGCCGAAGATCGATCCCCCGGTCGAGGTTGCGGTGGCGGCCTGGGAATGGGGCAAGTACCTGGGCGCCGATTCCGAGGCGGCGGGGGTCGATGTGTGCGTGTCCTCGTGGCAGCGCGTGGCACCGAACACCCTGCCCGCAATGGCCAAGGCCGCTGGCAACTACCTCTCCAGCCAGCTGATCAGCATGGAAGCCAAGCGGCTCGGGTTCGCCGAGGGCATTGGCCTGGCGCCGGATGGCACCGTCAGCGAGGGCGCGGGCGAGAACCTGTTCGTGGTGCGCGACGGGGTCATTCACACCCCCGGCTTCGCGCATTCGGTGCTGGGCGGCATCACGCGCGATTCGGTGATCCGGCTGGCGCGTGACCTGGGCTATGAAGTGCGCGAATCCTCCATTCCGCGCGAAATGCTCTATATCGCCGACGAGCTGTTCTTCACCGGCACGGCGGCTGAAGTCACGCCCATCCGCTCGGTGGATCGCATTACGGTGGGCGCTGGCCGCCGCGGACCAGTCACCGAGAAGCTGCAGCAGGCGTTCTTTGGCCTGTTCACTGGCGCCACGGCCGACAAGTACGGCTGGCTGGATCCGGTGGACATGGCTGCGGTGCCACGCGCCGCGGCAGGTTGAGGCCCGTGGGCGCGCCGAAGACGCTCTTCCAGAAAGTCTGGGAGCGGCATGAAGTCGTGCCGGAGACCGCCGATACGCCGGCGGTTCTCTATGTCGACCTGCACCTGATCCACGAGGTCACCACGCCGCAGGCGTTCACCGAGTTGCGTGCGCGCGGGCTGGGTGTGCGCCGCACCGACCTTACGCTGGGCACGATGGATCACTCCACGCCCACCCGCACCGAGCAGGTGTTCGGCGGCCAGCCTTTCACCATCGAGTCTGCGGCCAGGCAGGTGCACCAGCTGGAGAAGAACTGCGCCGAGTTCGGCGTGGAGCTGATGAACCTGGCCAGCGACAAGCGCGGCATCGTGCATGTGATCGGTCCCGAGCTGGGCGCCACCCAGCCCGGCAAGACCATCGTCTGCGGCGACAGCCACACCTCCACGCATGGCGCCTTCGGCGCGCTGGCGTTTGGCATCGGCACCACCGAGGTGGGCCATGTGCTGGCCACGCAGTGCCTGCTGCAGACCAGGGCGAAGACGCTGGCCATCAACGTCACTGGCAGGCTGCATCCGGGCGTCACCGCCAAGGATCTGGTGCTGGCCATCATCGGCAAGATTGGTGTGGGCGGCGGCACCGGTCACGTGATCGAGTTTCGCGGCGAGGCCATCCGCGCGCTGAACATGGACGAGCGCATGACGGTGTGCAACATGTCGATCGAGGCCGGTGCGCGCGCCGGCATGATCGCACCGGACGAGACTACGTTCGAATACCTGAAAGGCCGCCCCCGCGCGCCGCAGGGCGCGGCGTGGGAAGCAGCGGTGGCCGACTGGCGCACGCTGGTAACCGACGAGGGCGCGCAGTTCGATCGCGAAGTCACGCTTGATGCCGCGGCCGTCGAGCCGATGGTCACTTGGGGCACGCATCCGGGCATGGTGGCGCCGGTCACCGGCAACGTGCCTGCGTCGAGCGACGATCCGGTATTCGCGCGTGCGCTGGCCTACATGGGCTTCGGCGCCGGGCAGAAGCTGGCCGGCTCGCCGGTCAACGTGGTGTTCATCGGCAGCTGCACCAACTCGCGCCTCACCGACCTGCGCGCTGCCGCAAGCGTGCTCAAGGGCCGGCACATTGCCAGCGGCGTGCAGATGCTGGTGGTGCCCGGTTCGCAGCAGATCAAGAAGCAGGCCGAGGCCGAAGGCCTGGACCGTATCTTCCGCGACGCCGGCGCCGAGTGGCGCGAGTCCGGCTGCTCGATGTGCCTGGGGATGAACGGCGACACAGTGGGCAAGGGCCAGTATTCGCTCAGCACCAGCAACCGCAACTTCGAGGGCCGCCAGGGCGTAGGCGCGCGTACCTTGCTGGCCAGCCCACTGACCGCAGCCGCCTCGGCCGTGCGCGGCAGCATCACCGACCCGCGGGAGCTCATGTGATGGAGGGCATTACCAGCGTCACTTCGCGTACCGTGGTGCTGCCGGCCAGTGACGTGGACACCGACCAGATCATTCCGGCGCGCTTCCTGCGCACCACGTCGAAGGAAGGCCTGGGCCAGCAGTTGTTTGCCGACTGGCGCTATCTGCCCGACGGCACGCCGAAGCCCGATTTTCCGCTGAACCGCCCAGAGGCCGCCGGCGCGCGCATCCTGGTGGCCGGCGACAATTTCGGCTGCGGTTCTTCGCGCGAGCATGCTCCCTGGGCGCTGACCGACTTCGGCATCCTGGCGGTTGTCTCCACCAGCTTTGCCGACATCTTCCGCTCCAATGCGCTGAAGAACGGCCTGGTGCCGGTGGTGGTCGATGCGATGACGCTTGAGTGGCTGAATGCCAATCCGGGCGCCGAAGTGACGGTGGACCTGACCAGCTCCACGCTGCGCCTGCCGAACGGCCGCGGCATCGCCTTCCCCATCGAACCCTTCGCGCGCTTCTGCCTGATGCAGGGCGTGGACCAGCTGGGTTATCTGCTCAAGCAGGACGCGGCGATCAGCGCCTACGAGCAGCGCCGGGCATGAAGGCAAACATCACGGTGCTGGCCGGTGACGGCATCGGCCCGGAAGTCACGCGCGAGGGCGTGCGCGCACTAGAGAAGGTGGCGGCGCTGTTCGGGCACCAGTTCAGTTTCGATGCGCGCGACTTTGGTGGCATCGCCATCGACAACCACGGCGATCCGCTGCCGGCGTCTACGCTGGCCAGCTGCCTCGCTAGCGATGCCATCCTCCTTGGAGCCATCGGCGGACCGAAATGGTCGGCGCCGGATGCGAAGCTTCGTCCCGAGACCGGTCTGCTGCGGCTGCGCAAGGAGCTGGGCGTCTATGCCAACCTGCGTCCGGTGGCCGTGCACCCTGCCCTTGCAGATTCCACCACGCTCAAGGCCGAGGTGGTGCGGGGCGTCGACCTGATGTTCGTGCGCGAGCTCACTGGCGGCATCTACTTCGGCGCCAAGACGCGCTCGGCCACCGAGGCCTCGGACCTATGCAGCTACAGCGCGGCCGAGATCGAGCGTGTGACACGCGTCGCCGGCCGACTGGCGCAGGCGCGCCGCCGCAAGCTCACCTCCATCGACAAGTCGAACGTGCTCGATACCTCGCGGCTGTGGCGCGAAGTGGTCACGCGGGTGATGAAGGACGAATTCGCCGACGTGTCCGTGGAGCACATCCTGGTGGATGCCGCAGCCATGCACCTGATCCGCCGGCCCACCGATTTCGATGTGATCGTCACCGAGAACATGTTCGGTGACATCCTCACCGACGAGGCGTCAATGCTGGCGGGTTCGCTGGGGCTGTCGCCTTCAGCCTCACTGGGCGATGGCAAGCGCGGCCTTTACGAACCCATCCACGGGTCGGCGCCGGACATTGCCGGCAAGGGCATTGCCAATCCCGTTGGGACCATCCTGTCGGCGGGACTGCTGCTGCGGCATTCGCTGCACCTTGAGGCAGAGGCGCTGTCCATCGAACGGGCAGTGTCGCTGGCACTGGAACAGGGTCTGCGCACGGCCGACATCGCCGCCGGCGGCAAGGGCGTCAGCACCGCCGAGGCTGGTGAGCGCATCGCTGCGCTGATTGCGCGGGACTCTGGGGTATAATGGCCGCCCCCAAGGAGCTATCACCATGCAGCGAACACACCTGATTTCCGCGCTTGCGATCCTGGCCCTTGCACCGGTTGCCTGGGCCGTACCCGATGGCGGCGGCGCGATGGGCCCGCGGAATGCGCCGAATACTGCCCAGGACCCGCAGACGACTGCGCGCAACGAATACAACCTCGGCTACGAGGGCGTGCAGTCCGTGGCGAAGCTCGAACTGGAAGCCGCATTGATGCCGGCCTTTGCCAGCCAGTACCGCGATACCGTGAGGGCCGGCTTTGTGAGGGCGCGTGAAAACTTTCGCAAGGCGGTTGCCGCGGACCCGGACATGAAGGAGGCCTGGAACATGCTGGGCTTTACCAGCCGCAAGCTGGGCGAATACGAGGAGTCGCTCAAGGCCTACGACAAGGCCCTGGCGCTGGCGCCGAGTTACCCCGAGGCGATCGAGTACCGCGGCGAGCTGTTCCTGCTCACCGGGCGCCTCGCGCAGACGAAGGAAGCCTATGCCACGCTGCTGACGCTCGATCCGTCGTATGCGGGAGTGCTCAAGACCTCGATGCAGGATTTTCTGAAGAAAGGCCAGACGTTTCCGGCCAGCGTCACGCCGCAGGAGAGCGAAGACTTCGCAAAGTGGGTCAATTCGCTTTAGGCAAGGATGCAAGCGATCTGCTTGCGAAGGGCTTTCGCGGCCAGCACGCTGGCACTCATCGGCGCCGTGCTGCTTCCTGGCTGCGAATCCCTGACCCGAGGCGCGCTCTTCTACCCGACACACCACGACAATGATCACGGCCTCGCCCGGTGGGTGCACGATGGTTCCCTGCTGGGTTTTGCACGCGAAGTGTCCGCGCCAGAGAATGTCTGGCTGATGCTGCATGGCAACGGCGGACAGGCAGCCGATCGTGTCTATGCGCTGGGTGCATTCTCGCACCGCGACTCTGTCTTCATCATGGAGTACCCGGGCTATGGACAGCGCGCCGGCAAGCCCTCACGCAGCAGCTTTGACAAAACTGCGCGAGAGGCATACGAGGTACTGCGCGCACGGTTCCCCGGCACGCCGGTGTGTATCGTCGCCGAATCGATCGGCAGTGGCCCAGCTGCAACACTGGGCGCCCTGGAGGTTCCGCCCGACAAGTTTGTCTTCATCGTCCCTTTCGCCGACCTGAAATCAGTAGCCAGGGATCACTTCAGCTTCGCGCCGGTGGGCCTCCTGCTCACCGGCTCCTGGAACAATGTGGAATCGCTCGCCAACTATCGCGGGCCCATGGACGTGTTCGGCGCCAGTAATGACCAGGTGATCCATGCAAGGCATGCCCAGGCGCTCGCCGCGAGCCGGCCTCAGGCGCAGTTGCGTCTTCTGCAGGGTGGGCACAACGACTGGTCGGCGCAGCCTGATTTGCTTGTCCGCAACGCCCGTCCCTGATCGCGCTGCGATTTCCAGGGTTCAGTGCACGGCCCCACCGGGCCCGGTCAGTTGCCGGAAGGAGCCGCCTGCTGGGTTACCTCCCTCATCCGCTCAAGCAGGTTGGAAGGAATCATCGGGGCAACCAGTGGCAGGTTCTCGCGCACACGCGGGTCGTTCGGGCGATTGATGGCCCAGTTCGCTACTGCGCTGGAGACCTGGATTGGCAGCGAGGTCTCCTGCATGAGCTGCAAGAAAAGATCGAAGACGGCTGGATCATCGACGTTGGCCAGCATGCGGAGTACGTCCCCGGTGGCCTGTGCATGCTCGGAATCCCGCAGGTGCCCCCGGATCAACGCCATCAGCGGCTGCAGGACCTGCTGCTCCTGCAGCACCGCCCGCCGAACAAGAGCCATCTGTCCCGACTGTTGTGGCGAGAAATCTGCCGCCGTACGGACGACCAGCGGCGCCAGCCTGGCTCCGTACGGCAGATTGGTGTCTTGCAGTGCAGCCAGAACGTCGTTCCGCCACTGCGCCTGACCGTACAAGGTCCAGCGCACCGCTGCGCGCACCATTGCGTCCGGATCACCCTGGTCTATTCCTTCGAATGCGTTGCGGACAACGGGATCGGTGGCATGGTTGGCCTCGAGGTTGACCAGCGCCGCAAGCCTGACCTGTTGGTCCGGGTCATGACGCAGGGATTCGACCAATGGCGCAACCAATGCCGGATGGGACACCTGGCGCAGCATCCTCCAGACTTCTGCGCGCGTATTCTCAGGTTGGCCGGCGGCAAACCTGAAAAGCGCATGGATGGTTCCGGTGTCCAGTCGCGATCCGCCGTCGCCTGTCAGCAGGGGTAGCAGATCCAGCAGGACCTTCGTTCCGTCCAGGCTGATATCGCTCAGTCGCGCCATCACGCGCTGCTGATACGCGGCGTCCGGCGGAAATACCTGCAGCCGCAACATCTCGACCTGGGTGGCAGCCAGCTGCGCGGGCGTCATGCATTCCGGAAGACGAACTCCGTTCGGGCTACTGCAGTGCAGCGGTTTGGTGGCAAGATCGGCACCAACAGGAAACGTGTACCGGGACGCGGCCGATTGCCGTGGTTTCACCCTCATCTCTACCCAGAGGAGACTCTCTGGGTTGGCCAAACCGCCAGGATTGAAGCTGATGACTCTCCCGTCGGCAGAGACACTGCTCAGCGAGCCTCGGCCACCGGCGGAAAAGAAGTTCGCGCCGCCGCCGTCACGGGCCTCGTCGGGGTCCAGGTCGATGTTGACACTGGCCATGTTCAGCGCCAGGTCGACCACACCCGTCGCTGCGCCGGAATTGTTCAGCACCAGGTCGACCACACCAATCGCTGCGCCGGAACCGTAGGTAGCTCCCGCGACGCCGCCGTCCCTGGCCTGGGGGATGCCGTAGTCTACGTCCAGGCTGCCGCTGTTGACTGTGTAAGTGTTGCCGCCATCAGTCGCACGGAACGTGACGCCGCCATCACTTCGATGGGCGGTGGCAAGGCTGGAGATGGTCAGCACGTAGTCCGCCTGGTCGTCAGCCCCCCGCTCCGACTCACCCGGCACATGCAGTGTGAGCCCGGGCACCTTGCGCAGCTCGTCGAGCATCGATGCATACAGAGCTTCCACCGGGCCCAGCCTGCTCACGTCCTGCGCTTCCTGCCGCAGCGGCATCAACAGCACGGAATACCCGGCCGAAACGTCCTGGGGGGCCGGTTCCGGCGGCAGCACAGGAGCATCCGGCTCGCTGACTTCCGGGATCGCCCGCGCGACCGCCTCTTCGACCACGGGCACTGGATCAGACACCATCGGAGTTGCGGCGTTCTCGCGCGGCGGCGACATTCGCCAGGTCAGCATCGCCGCGGCCGCACCCACCACCAGTACAGTGCCAATCAGGATGAAGCTGCTACGCCGGCGCGCGGCACCACGCCCCACGCGCGCCATCACACGTGCGGTGAACATCGCGCCCGGATCCGGCGCGACGAGGCTTGCGCGCAGTCGCTGTTCAAGGTCCATGGGTTTCTCCAGCGCACTGCGTGCGCAGCCACTCCAGGGAGCGGCGCAGATGGCTCTTTACCGTAGGGAGTGGCATATCCAGCACCGCGGCGATGTCGGTGGGATCCAGATCCTCCTGGTAGCGCAGGATCATTACCGCACGCGCGTCAGGCTGAAGCTGCAGGAGGAAGCGATGCAACTCAGCCGCGGCCACTGGATCGTGCGCCGACTCCGGCGCCTCGGCCTGCGGACTCTCGCCCAGCGCTTCCAGCGGCAACTGCCTGCCCTGCCTCGCCTGTTGGCGCAGGCGATCGATGGAGCGGTGTGCAACCGTGCGCAGCAACCAGTGCGTGAGATGGGCGGGGCTTTCGATTCGCGCCAGCGAGCCATGCAATTGCACGAACGCATCCTGCGCGAGCTCTTCTGCGTCCGCGCGCCTGCCCACCAGTCGCAGCGCAACGCCGAATACCCTCGCCTGGTGCTGCTCGACCAGTTGGCGGAAGGCCAGCCGGTCGCCGGATTGCGCCAGCTGCAGCACCGAATCCTCGCTGGCCAGGCCGGCCGGCGGGTTCATGTTCGGTTCCGCGGATTCAGCGTCCATGATTTCTTATACGCTGGCCCGGGCGACCGGGAACGCAGTAACCGTGTCGGGCGCGGCTTTCGACTCACGACAGGTCCCTTGCCGCGGCAAATCGAACCGTCCCAATGCCGGAAATCAGCCCGGCGCGTCCTCCTACTTCGCGGCCGGCCCCATCGACTGCTTCATCTGCATGTTCAGATTGACGTTCTGGGTCTGTCCCCGGGGTCACTGGGCCTATCGGGCTGCCGCGCGTGCGGCTGCGGCTGCACGCTTCACCAGCCTGGCGTGCAGCACGCCAAGCATGGGGACTTGTCCGAACGGCGCGGCTGGCGGTACGTCGAACCATGTGCTGTTGTAGGGCAACTCGGCGCTCTTGCCGAGGTTGAACTTCGTCGGGAAGCTCAGGCCCGATGCCTTGAATGCGGCGCCGTCCGCCGGCGAGATCGCAAACTCACCGACATACAGGCGATCAGCTTTCTGGCTGGTGCCATAGGCGACCAGCACCCGGTAACGCTCGGCTTCGTCTTCTGCATAGACGGTCAGGACGAGCACCGGCCGCGGTTTGCGCCCGGGCTGCAACGCCGCAGCGAGATCACCGAGTTCGTAGGGAAACCGGCACCACACGATGGCGCCGGCATCCGGGTTCGGCCACCAGGTTGGCTCCGTCAGAACAGTGATGAGACCACCCGTTTACCACTCCGCCCACCGGCCGTCGCCTGGATCGCACGCAGCTCCTTGCTGGTCGGCAGGCCTTCGTCCGGCTCATACGCCGGCAAGATCTCCGACGCCAGACGCTTCAGTGCATAGTGGATTGCCTGCGTCTCGTTCAGGCCCAGTTCCTCGGCCAGGCGCGCGACCGTGGCGCGGGTCACGCCCATGCGCGTGTCGTTCGACTTGAAACTCAGCAGGAATTTGTCAGGGGCGCGTGGCGACGTCATTGCGGATT
>DATKBK010000315.1:0-13203 GCA_035514045.1 Steroidobacteraceae bacterium
AAGGCTGTATCGCCCTTTACCGGTACAGGATCGGCTTCCTGTGCACCGGCCAGGGCCGGCAACATTGCCAGCGAGGCGAGCAGTGTTCCCCGCGCCCAGCGCGAAGAGGTTATAGAGGCGAGATCAATGCGCATGTGCGACTCCCAGCTGTTCTTAAGTGGCCGCTGTTCCGGTCTCGCCGGTGCGGATTCGAATAGCCTGTTCCAGGTTTCCGACCAGTATCTTCCCGTCGCCGTTCCGGCCCGTCCGCGAGATGTTGGCAATGGCTTCGAGCACCGGTTCGACGATGGCATCGTCTACTGCGATCTCGACCTTGGCACGCGGCCCGTACTCTGCTTCATACACTTCGGTCACCGTCACACCCTGTACCCCCAGTTGGGCGATGGCGTGCCGCAACTCCTCCAGCTTGAAAGGCCGGACGATCGCAGTGATGATCTTCATGACGTACATGTCGCAATGCAGCGAGCCGTGTTGGTATCCATTGCCTATCTTGCGAAACGCGTAGAACCCTCCGGTTCGGCGCCCACAGGACCAGTGCAGAAACTGTGCCACTGGTCGCATGCGGGTTAGCAGCGCCTAATGGGCAGGGGTCGGCGGGGACACGCACAGTTGTGGACAGTTGCACGATGATGGTGCACCAGCTTGGTGCGCCACGAGGTCATGGAGTCGTCATGAGCGAGAAACCTGATGTCGATGCCCTGGTACGGCGGCTTACCGAGGATCTGCCGGCCTCCCTGCGGGCGCTGCGCACCGATGTGGAAGCCCATGCCGGTCGCGTGCTGCGCGATGCCACGCACCGGCTCGACCTGGTTTCGCGCGAGGAATTCGATGCGCAGTCGCGGGTGCTGGCGCGCAGCCGCGAGCTGATTGCGCAGCTCGAAGCGCGTGTGGCCACGCTGGAGCGCGGCCGGAGCGAATAACTGCCCGATCTGCGCAGTTAACCGGCTGGATCACCGGCGCCGCGGATGGCCAGACTGGCGCATGGGATTTGCGCAGGTACTGAGTCGCGCGCAGGCAGGCCTTGCCGCGCCCCTGGTGACGGTGGAGGTGCACCTGGGCAGCGGCCTGCCCACTTTCACCATCGTCGGGCTGCCCGCTGCCGCGGTCAGGGAAAGCCGCGAGCGCGTGCGGGCGGCGCTGGCCACCTGCGGCTTCGATCTGCCTGCCGGTCGCATCACGGTCAACCTGGCGCCGGCCGACCTGCCCAAGGAGGGCGGTCGCTACGACCTGGCGGTGGCGCTGGGCATCCTGCTGGCATCTGGCCAGCTCAAGCCGCGCTTCGATGTGGCGCGCACCGAGTTCTATGGCGAACTGGGGCTGACGGGCGAGATCAAGGCGGTGCCAGGGCTGCTGCTGGCGGCGTTGCACGCCGGACGCGCGGGGCATGCGCTGGTCATTCCGGCCTGCAATGCGCCTGATGTGCGTCAGGCCAGTGCCGAAGTTCATGCGCTGCGGGGCCTGGCGGAACTTGCACCGGGTGATTCGGGCGCCGGCCAGCGCCCGCTCCCGGAGCTTGCGCCACGCGCCGCGGCGCCCGAAGTCGTCACTGATTGTTCAGCCCCCGGTGCTGTCGCCACGCCAGACCTGGCCGATGTCCGGGGCCAGCACCAGGCCAAGCGCGCGCTGCTGATCACCGCCGCAGGCGGACACAGCCTGCTCATGCTCGGCCCGCCAGGTTCCGGCAAGACCATGCTGGCGCAGCGGCTGCCCGGCCTGTTGCCACCACTGGATCCGGCCCAGGCGCTCGAGGTTGCGGCAATCGCCGCCGTGGCGCAGTCCCTGCCCGGTGCCCGCGCCGGCACTGCCGACACCCGTTCGCCGCTGTGGCCGCCGTTTCGCGCGCCGCATCACACCGCCTCGGCCAACGCCATCGTCGGCGGTGGCACGGCCGTGCAGCCGGGCGAGGTGAGTCTGGCGCACCATGGCGTGCTGTTCCTCGACGAGCTGCCCGAGTTCGACCGCCGCGTGCTCGAATCGCTGCGCGAGCCGCTGGAATCCGGACGGGTGAGCGTGGTGCGGGCCAATCAGCGCGCGGAGTATCCAGCGGCGTTCCTGCTGGTGGCGGCGATGAACCCCTGTCCCTGCGGGCGGCAGGGGCTGGTGTTGCCGCCCTGCCGGTGCAACCCGACCCAGATCGAACGCTACCGCGGGCGCATCTCCGGGCCGCTGCTCGACCGCATCGACCTGCAGCTGCGGTTGGCACAGGTTGAGGCACGCGAGCTGACCGGCGGCGGTGACAGCGGGCACGAACATCCGGCCAGTCCGGGCAGCATCTCTACGGAGCAGGCGCGCGCCCAGGTCGGCCTCGCACGCGAACGCCAGTGGGCTCGTCAAGGGTGCCTCAATGCGCGCCTGCAGGCGGGTGACACGCTGAAACACTGCCGCGCCGATGCCGCCAGCTTGAGCCTGCTGGCACGCGCCGCGGGCAGGCGTGGTTCCTCCGCTCGGGCGCAGCACCGCATCCTGCGCGTGGCCCGCAGCATCGCCGACCTTGCGGGGCGCGATCAGGTCCAGGCTGACGATGTCGCGGAGGCGGTGGCGCTGCGCCTGGAAGACTGAACAGCCTACATTTCCAGCATGTGGTCGACAGCCTGCCGCACCAGATCGTCGCTCAGGTCCGTGCGCGCGCCCTTGGCGGGCATCATCTTGCCCGTCGGGCCCGTGAAGCCCTTGATGGCATTTTCGTACAGCGTAGGTTTTCCCTTGGCGATGCGCGGCCGCCAGGCGGCTGCATCTCCGGCCAGGGGGGCGCCCATCAACGCCGCCATGTCAGGACCGTGGCAGTTCTTGCAAGCCGTTGCGTACACCTCGGCACCATTCTCGGGCATCGCGGCCACCGCATTGACGATAGCGGACGTGGAGATTGGCGCAATCGTCAGTGCGGTGTTGTCCTGGCCGGCCAGCGCCACACGCACCGGCGGCGCCAACCGGGCGGCCACGCTCTGCTGCAGCTTGGGCTCGGTCAGTACCTGCGCATGCTGCTCATGCTTGCCGACGTAGCGGGCCAGCGCGAAGACCAGGATCGCAAAGGCGACCAGCAGGCCAAGAACCACGCTGAAAACATTGAAAAAATGGGTATCGTGCTTGCTCACTTGGGGAATCCGGTCGATTGCGTCTGGGTTCAGCCGGCGAATTATAGGGAACTGTTGCGTTTTGGGCAGTCCAACGCCTTGCGGGCAACTAGAATGTTGTCGCGGAACGGTCCTGCCCGGGACTGATCCAAGGGGGTATGAACATCGTGACGAAGACATTCTACTTGATCGCAGCCCTGGCTGTAACTGCCCCTGCTGTTGCCCAGCAGGCCGGGACCGGTCCCGGGGCCCGATGGGCGATGTTCGAGACCTACTGCGCCGAGTGCCACAACTCCACCGACTGGGCTGGCGGCGTGGCGTTCGACACCTATTCGGCTGCAGACGTGCCGCACGACATCGAAGTGTGGGAAAGCGTGGCGATGAAACTGCGCGGGCACCTGATGCCGCCGCCCGGCAGCAAGCAGCCCACGCAGGCCGACAAGGACGCTCTGGTCGGCTGGCTAGAGACCAGCCTCGACGCCCGCAAGGAAACCCCGCGCGCTGGCCATGTGCCCGCGCAGCGCCTGAACCGCACCGAATATGCCCACGCGGTGCGCTCGCTGCTGGGCGTCGACATCAAGGTGGAGGATCTGCTGCCGCCCGAGATCGAGATGGAAGGCTTCGACAACATCGCTGCGATGCTGACAATTTCGCCGAGCTTTCTCGATCAGTACATCAGCGCCGCGCGCTTCATATCCTTGCGTGCGGTGGGCAATCCCACCGCCTCCCTGAGCAAGAGCCTTTACCAGCCGGCGCAAGCCGATGGCGGCGACATGCCGCTGGGCAGCGCCGGCGGCATGAAGTTCACGCATTTCTTTCCCGCCGATGGCGAGTATCGCGTGAGCATCCTCCAGGACCTCACCGGTGGCCTCAACACGCATGTGTCGATGTTCCGTCGCACCATAGTCATCCTGCTCGATGGCAAGGAGATCTTCCGCGGCGACATCGGCGGCAAGGAGGACCTGGGACTGGCGGACAAGGAAGCGCAGACCGGTCGCGACAAGGTGAATGCGCGGTTCCAGAACATTCCCTTCAAGGCCACCTCCGGCATGCACCAGATCACCGTCACCGCCGTGCAGCGCGCGAGCGTGCTGTCGGATGACAACCTCGGTGGCGGCTTCGGCGGTCGTGGTGGCGGTGGGTTGGCGCTGGGTACTGGCGTCGAAGTGGCCGGTCCCTACGGCGAGACGTCGATCAGCAGTTCGCCCAGTCGCGAACTGATCGTAGTCTGTTACCCAAAAAACGCCGCCGAAGAGCGGCCCTGCGCCCAGCAGATCGCGCGGCACTTGGCCACCCGCGCCTACCGTCGTCCGGCCACTGATGCAGACGTGTCGAAGCTGATGGCCTTCTACGAAACTGGCCGCCAGGACATCGGCCATTTCGATGGCGGCGTGCAGGAGATCGTGATGGGCGTGATCTCCAGCCCCGACTTCCTCTATCGCGTGATCGCACCGCAGGGTGACGGTCACGACGCCCAGCCGCTGTCGGAGCTGGAACTGGCCTCGCGGCTGGCCTTCTTCCTGTGGAGCGACGTGCCCGACGACGAACTGCGCGGACTCGCCGTCGCCGGCAAGCTGAAGGATCGCGCCGTGTATCAGCAGCAGGTGGCGCGCATGCTGGCCGATCGCCGCGCCGAAGCGCTGGTGAATGTCTTTGCGCTGCGCTGGCTCAATCTCGATGATCTGGAAGTGGTTGAACCGGACGCCACCCTCTTTCGTGGCTTCAACGCGGCAATGCGCACCAATTTCGAGACCGAGATCCGCCTGTTCCTGAGCGAGGTGCTGCTCGAAAACCACAGCGTGGTCGAGTTGCTCGACGCGGACTTCACCTATCTCAACGCCGCGCTGGCCAATCACTACGGCATCCGCGGCCTGCTGGGTACGCAGTTTCGCCGGGTGCAGCTCACCGATCCGAACCGCTTCGGCCTGCTCGACAAGGGCGCGGTGCTGTTGCGCACCTCGTATGGCGATCGCACTTCGCCGGTGCTGCGCGGAGCCTGGGTGCTGGAGCGGCTGATGGGCACGCCGCCCACACCACCACCGCCGGGGGTGGAGACCAACCTCGCACCCAAGGAGGGTGAGCAGGCGACCACTTTGCGCGCGCGCCTGGAGTCGCACCGCGCCTTGCAGAGCTGCAACCAGTGCCACGGCGTGATCGACCCGCTGGGTCTGGCGCTGGAAAACTTCGACGTGATCGGCGCCTACCGTACGCGCGAGGCCGATTCGCGGCAGCCGGTGGATGCCAGCACGGTGCTGCCGGACGGCACTGCGATCAATGGCGTGGTGCAGTTGCGCGAGGCGCTGGCGCGCCGGCCCGAGCAGTTCGCCTGGGCGTTGACGCAGAAGCTGCTGATGTATGCGACCGGACGCGAGCTCGAGGCGCAGGATATGCCGCAGGTACGCCAGATCGTGCGCGACGCGGCGGCGGACCAGTACCGTTTCTTCGATCTGATTCGCGGCGTGGTGAATTCCGACGCCTTCCGCCTGCAGGGTGCGCCTCATGAAGAGGGTGCCGGCAAGAACACGGTGGCCTGGGTTCACCCGGCACAGTAGAGGGAGACAGCACAATGTTCCTGACCAAGAAACACATATCCCGTCGCGCCACCCTCAAGGGGCTGGGCGTATCGATGGGCCTGCCGCTGCTGGACGCGATGATTCCGGCGGGTACTGCGCTGGCGCAGACAGCGGCCATGCCCAAGGCGCGCGTGGGATTCTTCTACATTCCACACGGCGCGATCATGGACAACACGCCGTTCGGCAAGGAGATCGACGCCTGGACGCCGTCAGGCGAGGGCGCGAACTTCACCCTCAACAAGATCATGCAGCCGCTGGAGAAGCACAAGCAGCAGCTGATCTCCTTCGCCAACCTCGAGAACGCCGCCAGTGCAGGTTCGGTGCACACCCTGAATCCGGCCACCTGGCTGTCGGCCACGCGTCCCCCCGGCGGCGGCAGCGGCGCCAACATGGCGGTGACGCTCGATCAGGTGATCGCCGGTGCCATTGGCCAGGAGACCGCGCTGCCCTCGCTCGAGGTGAGCGCCGAGATCACATCGCAGCAGGCCGCGGGCGGCGGCTTCTACAGCAGCACGCTGTCGTTCCGCGACGCGCATACGCCATTGCCGATGGAGTACAACCCGCGCAAGGTATTCCTGCAGCTGTTCGGCGAAGGCGAGAGCGATGCCGACCGCGCGCTGATCTCGCGCCAGACCACCAGCATCCTCGACCTCATTGCCGAGCGCACCAGTTCGCTGCGGGCCGAGGTGGGTCCGGCCGACAAGCGCGTGATGGACAGTTATCTGGAGACCGTGCGTGAGATCGAGCGTCGCCTTGAAAAAGCCAAGCAGCGCGACCTGTCGAGCATCAAGCTGCCCAATACGCCGGTGGGCGAGCTCGATGCCTTCGACGAGCAGGTGCGACTGATGTTCGACCTGCTGGCGCTGGCCTACCAGGCGAACCTCACCCGCGTTGCTTCCTACATCATGGTGGCCGAGGGCACCAACCGGAACTATCCCTTCATCAATGTGCCGGATTCCTTCCACCCGCTGTCGCACCATGCCAATGACCGTGAGCGCCTGCGCAAGCTGGTGCTGGTGCAGACCTGGCACATGGAGCGCTTCGCCGAGTTCCTCGACAAGATGGCGGCGACGCCAGACGGCGACGGTTCGCTGCTCGATCACTCGATCTTCATGTACGGCTCGAACATGAGCAACAGCGATCGGCACAACAACTACCCGCTGCCGGTAATCCTGGTGGGCGGCGGCAACGGCAAGCTCAAGGGTGGCCGGCAGATCGTGCCACCGCCGAACACGCCGATCGCCAACCTGCACCTGACGGTGCTCAACAAGCTGGGCATCGAGCGCGACAAGCTCGGCGACAGCACCGGCTACATCGCGGGAGTCTGAAGGCGTGAGCATGCAGTTCAACCGGCGCGACCTGCTGCGCGCGGGCGTCGGGGCGGCCGCCGGCATGACGCTGTTCGGCTGTGCCTCGACTGTGGCGCGACCCGCGAAGGCGAAAGTTTCCACCACACCGCTGAGTGAGCGATTGCTGCTGATCAGCGGCCTGGGCGCCAACCTGTTCGCATTGCGCGGCGACGAAGGTCTGCTGCTGGTGGACACCGGCGCGCCGGATGCCACCGGCAGGCTGCAGGAGGAGCTCACGAAATTCGCGGGCGCCGCCACCGTCGCCACCGTGATCAACACCCACTGGCATGAGGCCAACACCGGCGGCAACGACGTGTTCGGTACGGCCGGCGCGAAGATCATCTCGCATGCCAAGGCCGCCCAGCGCATGGCCATTCCGCAGTACGTGCCCTGGGAAGATCGCTATCTGCCGGTCCGCCAGAAAGTCGCTGTACCGCGGGAAGTGATCTATTACGGCAGCAAGGAACTCACCTTCGGCGCCGAGCGCATCGAGTACGGCAACCTGCAGCAGGCGCACACCGATGGCGATATCTACGTGTGGTTCAAGGATTCCAACGTGCTGGCCGTGGGCGATGTGGCGGCGCCGGTTTCCGATCCGCTGATCTGCTGGTACGAGGGTGGCTGGGTGGGCGGCCGCGTCGATTCGCAGGCGAAACTGCTGACCATCGGCGACGAACAGACGAAGATCGTTGCCGCTACCGGCGGTGTGATCTCGCGCGTCGAGGTCAAGACCGAAATGGACGCCATGACACAGATGTTCGAGCGCGTCTCCGATGCCATGCGCAAGGGTTTCACCACCGAGGACATGCAGCGCGGCAAGCTGCTCGACGGCTTGCCCCGCGTCTGGGCCGATCCCGACAAAGCCCTGTATGACGCCCACAAGAGCATGTGGGCGCACTACAACAAGCTGTCCCACACCATCGTGTAGACACGGGACGATTCATGCGTACCTCACGAGTTCTGCTGGCCGGCCTGGTTGCTGCGTTGCTGTCCCACCTGGCCGGCGCTGCGGAACTGGCCGACCTGATCCGCACCGGGGAGCGCAAGGCTGCGCTGGAGATGATCCGGCAGGGCGGCGACGTGAACGCGCTGGCCGGCGACGGCTCCGCGCCGCTGCTGTGGGCGGTGTATCGGACTGACTACGAGATGGTCGGGATGCTGCTCGAGCGCGGCGCCAAGCCCGACCTGCGCAATAGTTTCGGCGCCACGGCGCTGGCCCAGGCGGTTGAACTCGGCGACCAGCGCACGGTTGCGATGCTGCTCGAGGCCGGCGCTGATCCGGACCTGGGCAACTACGATAACCAGACGCCTTTGATGCTGGCGGCGCGCCAGCGGTCATTGCCCATCGCGCAGCTGCTGGTGCAGGCTGGTGCGAAAGTGGACGCACTCGAAAGTTACCGCGGCCAGACTGCGCTGATGTGGGCGATCGGCGCGGGCAGTGCCGAGCTCACGGACTTGTTCATCAGCCACAAGGCCGATATCGAACGCCGGTCCGACGCGCATGACTGGGGCAACCAGATGACCTCCGAGCCGCGCACGCAGTACCGGCCGACCGGTGGCCTCACGCCGCTGTTGTATGCCACGCGCTCCGGCTGCCTGGAGTGTGCGCAGTCGCTGGTGCAGGCCGGTGCCGACGTCAACCGCCCCACGCTCGAAGGCGTCACGCCGCTGATGAATGCCATCGACAATGGCAACTACGCCATCGCCAACTACCTGCTGGACCAGGGCGCCGATCCGCACCGCGCCGACTGGTGGGCACGCAACGCGGTGTATATCGCCGTCGACATGCGCACCCGAGGCGGTGGTGGTCCCGGTGGCGGCCGTGGCGGCGGCCCTGGCGGTCCCGGCGGCCCACCCGGCGACGGCCCACCCGGGGTCCGCCTCACGGATGCGCCGCCGCCGCCGCAGGCCACCGCATTGCAGGTGCTCGAGCGCCTGCTGGCCATGGGCGTGGAAGTCAATTCGCAGCTCAACACGCATCGGCCGCTGCGCGGCCGGTTCACCGACGATCTGCTGACCACGGGCTGCACCCCGCTGCTGCGGGCCGCGGTCGCGCATGACCTTGAGTCGATTGCACTGCTGCTGGAGCACGGTGCCCTGCCCGATCTGCCCAATGTCATGGGTGTGACGCCATTGATGGCGGCGGCCGGCCTCGGCCGCGGCATCGCCTCTTCGGACGGTGGCGTGATCCCGCGCGGCCCCGACCCGGAAGGTACCGCCATCACCGTGATCGGAGCGCTGCTGGAGGCCGGCGCGGACATCAACGCGCGCGTCACCGACACCAGCAGCCGCACCGCGATCATCGCCCGTCCCAGCGGCATGACCAGCCGCCAGGGACAGACCGCGATCTTCGGCACCATCGGCCGCAGCTGGACCCGCGCCACGCAGTTCCTGATCGACAACGGCGCGCGAGTGGACGTGAAGGACGATGAGGGCAAGACCCTGCTTGATGCGGTGGAAAACAAGGCGGGCGGGCGTGATCCAGAGATCAGTGACGAGATGGTGCAGCTGATCAAGGCGGCCGTTGCCGCCACGACTGCCGAAGTGCCGCAGGCCTAGCCGGGCGGACAGGCAGCCTGCGCCGCGGGCCGCACCGGTGCCGCCGGCAGCGGGGGACTGCGTTGCGCGATGCCCTCCCGTCTCGCCGATCGCAGCATGAGCACCACGGCGACCGTGGCGACGATCACCGACAGCAGCGCTTCCAGCGGCTTGCCCTGGCTGGTCTCGCTGACAAACCCCTCGGCCCAGCCGCCGAACAGCAGTGAACCCGTCATCCCGAATGTGTTGTTGATGGCGTGCAGCGCAACCGGTGCTTCCAGTCCTCCGGTGCGCCATGCCAGAAAACAGCAGGCGGCGGCCCCGAACCCCAGGTCGATGCAGATCCAGAGGTCCGCACTGCCGTGCGCGGCCACGAAAATCACCACCGAGAACAGCGTTGCGACCACCAACCCGAAGCGCGCGTTCTGGAAACAGACGCCGATGTTCTGCAGGATCAGGCCGCGAAACAGGTACTCCTCGCCGGCGGCCTGGGCCGGTGTGCTCACCGCCACCAGCAGCAGCAGCAGACCCCACTGCGCCGGCCTGCCCTCCGTGGCGGGATCAAGCAACAGATCGAGCGCGATATAGAGCACGAACAACGGCGCCAGCACCCAGCAGCAGCGCAGGAACCAGCCCCAGCGAAACGCGCCCGCCACCGAGGACATGACGCCCGCGCCGGGCCGGTGGACGATGCGGGTGGCCAGAATGCAGATGGGTATGAGGGAGGCGAGCAGCAGGTTCAGGAGCGCGAAGCTGGTGACGTCCAGCTGCTCCGAACTCATTGCCGCGCCGACCTGTTCGCCCACGCCGAGCAGATAGCTGACCAGCACGCCCAGCCCGACAAGGACTATGAGCAGCACCAGCGCAACGACAATCGTCAGCGGTGGCCGCCACCACGCGTGGCGCGGCCCGCGCAGCATGTGCTGGTACTCGCGGGGGAGAAGCGGCGGGGGCGGTGCGTCCTGTGGCGGCGGCATCATGCGAGCCCGAGACCGATCCTTCGGTTGTGCTGTTGTTCTTGTTGGCGCGCCCGACTGGATTCGAACCAGTGACCCCTGCCTTCGGAGAGCCAAAAAAGACGGATTCCGATCAGTAAGTTACGCGCGCTCGTGTTTGGAATCAAGGAGATAGTTTCCCACTGATTCCCGAGCGTTCCTGCTCAAGTTCGTTCGAACTGTCCCAAATTTGTCCACTGGAAACGGGGCACTTATTGCCGCTTTTCATGCGAGTTTGAACTTCCGCGATCACCGAGCCAGCACAGTGCGGATTGCAGCGCGGGCCGGTAGTCATGTTCCGGAAGCGCCAGGTTCAGTGTTTTGTTGCGTTTCATGTCGTCCCCTTGAAGCGGTGGCCTTGGGGGGAATCATCGGTCCAGCACGCTGAACCGGGACTGAAAGGCGCTGCAGCGCCGCAGGGTCGGAGCAGAGCGCACCATGTGGTCATCCGCCAGGGGCTGTGCCGCTTGGTCACCGAAATCAACTGGCTGATGGCGGAAGCAGTGCCCTATCCTGCACCGTCGTCGAGCCACTGAACGAGGAGGGTTGAGGGCGGCGATGCTGACTCGAACGCACTTGTCAGGTTGATAGCCGTTACATTTCCCGACGCTTAACGTCATCCAGATATGGACAGGAGAGATCGCATGCCGGTCGGCGCACCGGACCGGTTCGACACTCGGGTGGCGCCACACCTGCCCACGCTGTTGCGTGTGGCCTACCGCCTTGTCCGTAACCGCCCGGATGCCCAAGACTTGGTACAGGACACCTGCATTGCTGCGTGCGAGAACGCCACCGCCCTCGACGGCGCGGACCACCCGGTGCGGTGGCTAATGCGCGTGCTTCACAACTATTTCATCGACCGCATGCGGCGCCAGAAAGGCTCGGTGCTGATATCCCTGGACGCAGCCGATGCAATGGATCCGCTGGTCAGTGGGCTGCCGGGACCTGAAGAGTCAATGCTGCACACGGACGCGCAGCGCGCGGTCGAGCGGGCCTTTTTTGGAACTCGAACCCATTCAGCGCACGCTTCTGGTGCTGCGTCTGGAAGGCTATGACCTGGGCGAGATCGAATCCATTACCGGCATTCAGCGCGAAGTGCTCAGGGCCCGCTTGCATCGGGCCCGCAACAGCCTGGCGCGCCACCTGGAACAACAGACCGGAGCGACCTCCACGGCGTTCCTGATCGGGAGCAACTGATGAACTGCCTAGACATGCGTGTGATTCTGGATGACCTGCGATTCGACCGGATCGACTTGCGACAGCGGCAGCAGGTCGAGACCCACGTTGCCACGTGCGTGCAATGCGCCCGCGCGTGGCAAGCACAATCCGCTCTCGCGACATTGCCCGACATGCCAATGCCTGCAGATTTCCAGGAACAATGCCGGGAGGCTGTCGTGACGCGCCCGTCGATCGCCACAGCTACCGGCGGGCGCAACCAGCGGCGTATCCTGTTCTGGGGCTCACTCGCGGCCGTGGCGGCAGCGGCCGCGACGCTGGTGCTGTTGTCCACGCCTCCAACCAATACCGCACCCGCAGAGACGGTGCAGGTTCTGCAGAGTGAGGCCTCGCTGCTTGTCGATCTCGCGCCCGCCTTGCAGTCCACCGCGGTCGCACCGACGGCGCAGCAGGACACGGCGGAGGCTGCTGCTATCAGGACCGGGGCAGCGGCGCGGGCATTCACAGTACGGGTGGTCGTGCCCGAGCCTGGGCTGGTCGAGCCTGCAGGGATGTATGCCATCTCAAGCGATCCCGCCGCAAAGGACGCGTTGGAATCGCTGCGCGCGGCGCTGGTCAGGGAACTGCGCAGCGTTCCGGACCTGGCCGTGGTGGAAGATGATCCGGCACAAGTCGCGGCGCCGTCCCGGCACTATCAAGTGAAGATAGGTCCGCTTCTGATGATGGGAGTCGACGGAAAGCCCATGCGCAAGGCTAATCAGTACGACATCCGCCTCATCGTGCAGGAAGTGCAATCCGACGGCAAGACCATAGACCGAAGGGTCCCTATAGCAGGAGTCTCAGTGGATCCGCTGGCCACATGCATCAGCCCGGAAGCGGCTGAGAGGATGGCATGTGACACGCCGACTACTGCAGTCTTCCTGGTGCGATAGTTGCGCCAGCACGTCTTTCTGTCAGTACTATTCCGGTCAATCTGCAGGTGTGCGACGGAGCGGTGAAGCTTGCCGCCTTCCCGGGTGGGGCACCGCGAGTTTGTATCGACGCGACGTGACACCCTATTTAGTCCCGCCCGTACTTAGAGTCTGCGGTTAATGTCCATGACGCACGGAGCTACGACTAGCGCCCCATGCGTGATTTTCCGACTGGTTTTTCTTGCTCAACGCCTCGAGCGGAGCTCATCGAAGTATCGGCCGAATTTCCGGCGAAACTCTCCGCTGATTATGTGGCGGCGAGATGCGTCCATCGTCAATGCTGGCCGAAGAATTGGCGGAGAGAGAAGGATTCGAACCGCACTCCGCGAAGACAGACCATGAGATCCGGAGGTATGAATCGACGCATGGTTAACATTGGGCGCCCGTATGGCCGACTCGCGGCGCCGGTTCAAAATACTAAATGCACCGCTCTTCGCATCGCTCTGGCTGCCAAACGCGACGGAGCGGCCTTTAGCTCAGCTGCATCCGCGGGAGGTCGTGAAGTGCGCGCTGCGGATCCCGGTCCAGCA
>DATKBK010000316.1:0-3732 GCA_035514045.1 Steroidobacteraceae bacterium
CCACCGGCCGTCCCTGCCGCTACTGCGAGCTGGACCCCTGCGAGGTGGCGATGTGATCCTGATAGTCCTCGTTGGCGCGCGCAATCAGGTAGGCATTCAGTGCCTCCACGTCGGCCTGCGTCAATAGATCCTTGAAGGGCAGCATGCCCTTTTCACGAAACGCGGGCGTGCTCTCCAGCACGATGGTGCTGAACTGGCGGCGCGTCTCGGGGGTCATGAAGCGCAGGTCCTTCAGGCCACCGACGGCATTTTCGCCGTGGCAGCGCGAGCAGGTCTCGCCGAAGATGCGGCGGCCCTCGCGGATCTGCGCCTCCGAGGCGCGCAGCGGTGGCGGTGCGGGAATCTCCGACGGCGGCGGCAGCGGCGGCAGTTCTACGCCGCCGGCATCGAGCCGGAATACCAGCAGCCGGGCCGGACCGAAGCGCACCGGCGGCCGCTCGGCCGACAGACCCGCCACCGGCGAGCCGCCCCAACCCACGTTCACTGCGATGTACTGCACGCCCTCGACCGAGTAGGTCATGGGACCAGCGATAGCCACTGTCTGGGTGGGCATCTCCCACAATTTGGTGCCGTCGGTAGCCTTGTAGATGGCCAGGGTGCGATCAATGGTGCCCTGCACGAGCAGGTTGCCGGCCGTGGCCAGCACGCCGCCGGAGCCCGGGTACTTGTAGGGGACACGGAAAGCCTCGGTTTGCGTCACCGGGTTCCAGGCCAGCAGGTAGCCCTTCTCGCGGCTGTCAGCGAGTTGCTGCAGTTCGCGACGCCTTGCCTGATCGCCGCCAAACGAGTTGCCGGTGTTGGAGCGGAACGGCACGAAGCGGAACTGCCCGTCGGCCACGCGCGCCTGAACCGACCACTGCTCCTGCGCCGGAAAGTAGACCAGCCCGGTCAGCGGCGAGTAGGCCATGGGGTGCCAGCTGTGCGCGGCCATCCAGGTCGGCGTCATCAGCTGCGGCGTCTCGGTGACATAGGCGCCCGGATTGACCTTGGGACGCCCCGTAGTCATGTCGATCTCGGTCGCCCACAAGTTGGGCACGTAGGTTTTCGCCGAGATCAGCTCGCCGGTGGCGCGGTCGAGCACATAAAAGAAGCCGTTCTTCGGCGCCTGCATGATCACCTGTCGCTCGCGGCCGCCAATGGTCAGGTCCGCCAGCATCATCGGCTGGGTACAGGTGAAATCCCACTGCTCCTCGGGAACCATCTGGTAGTGCCACTTGTAGTGGCCCGTGTCGGCATCCACCGCGACGATGGAACACAGGAACAGGTTGTCGCCGCCGCCGGGAGAGCGGAAGGCCTGGATATGCGGCGAGCCATTGCCGGTGCCGATGTAAACCAGGTTCAGCTGCGGGTCATAGACCAGCGAATCCCAGGCCGTGCCGCCGCCGCCGTACTGCCACCATTGACCGTTCCAGGTCTTCGCGGCCATCTCCATCACGCTGTCAGAGGCCTCCCCGTCCGGACCCTTCGATGGATCGCCGGGCACCAGATAGAACTTCCACAGCTTGCGGCCGGTTTGCGCGTCGTAGGCACTGACAAACCCGCGCACGCCGTAGTCTGCGCCACCGTTGCCGATCACCACCTTGCCGTCGAACACGCGCGGCGCACCGGTGATCGAATAGGCCTGGGTGGTGTCCAGCGTCTGCACCGACCACAACTGGCGGCCGTTGCGCGCATCCACCGCGATCAGCCGGCCGTCGAGCGCTGCGATGTAGACCTTGCCTTCCCAGATCGCGATGCCGCGCGAGGTGGGGCCGCAGCAGGCCAGCCGCGCCCACTGGCGATCAACCTTCGGATCGTGGCGCCACAGCACCTTGCCGGTAGTCGCCTCGTAGGCCGTGACCACGTTCCACACTGACACGTTGTAGAGCACGCCGTCCACATACAGCGGCGTCGCCTGCACGCCGCGGAACGTGTCCAGGTCGTCGTACCAGGCCAGGCCCAGCCGCGCGACGTTATCCTCGTTGATGGCGGTGAGTGGCGAGAAGCGCTGCTCGTCCCAGGTGCGGCCATAGGACATCCACTGGCCCGCGTCGGCGGCGGAATCGGCGGTCGCCATGCGCTTGGCCGTCACCGCACCGCGCGTGGCGCAGGAGCCCAGCAGCAATGCAGATGCCGTGGCCACCAGCAGTCCCGCCAATCCGGCAACTTTCATCGTCCTGCCCCTCGGTCCTTGTCGGCCCTGATCGTGAGCCCGCGATGTTACTGGCGTGGCGGGTATTCGGCCACTGATAGACACTCCGCTTGATCGCCACCGGGCAAATCGATCAGCATCTCCCCTCTGGGGGACAAGACAACCATGAAAACCCGACTGACCCTGGTGGTCGTATCGCTGGTGCTGAGCGTGCTCATCGGCCTGGCGCTGGGGCGCAAGCCCGGCAATGCGGATCCGGCGCCGACATCCGGCGTGCGCATCGGCCTGTCGCTCGACACGCTGAAGGAGGCGCGCTGGCAGGCGGATCGCGACATGTTCGTGCGCCGCGCCGGCGAACTGGGTGCCACCGTACAGGTGCTGTCCGCCAATGGCGACGACACCGTGCAGATCGGCGATGTCGAAAAGCTGATCACCTCCGGCGTGAATGTGCTGGTGATCGTGCCGCACGACGGCACGGCCATGGCCAAGGCAGTGCAGCTTGCCCACGAAGCCGGCATTCCGGTGATCGCCTATGACCGCATCATCCGCGATGCAGACCTCGATCTGTATGTCAGCTTCGACAACCTGCGCGTGGGCGAGCTGCAGGCCCGCTTTCTGGTTGACCATCTGCCGACCCCGGGACGTGGCCGCATCGTGCGCATCTACGGCGCCAGGACCGACAACAACGCAGCGCTGTTCAAGGCGGGCCAGGACGCCGTGCTGGATCCGCTCATACGGGATGGCGCAATCACCGTCCTGCACGAAGACTGGGCGGAAGACTGGAAGCCGGAGAACGCCAAACGGATCGTCAACGCAGCGATCACGGCGAGCGGATCACGCATCGATGCGGTGCTGGCGAGCAACGACGGCACGGCTGGCGGCGCGGTGCAGGCGCTGTCCGAGGAGGGCCTTGCCGGCAAGGTCCTGGTTACCGGCCAGGATGCAGACCTGGTCGCCATGCAGCGGATCGCAGCCGGCACCCAGGCGATGACGATCTACAAGCCATTGCACACGCTGGCGCAGGGCGCTGCCGAACTGGCAGTAAAGATGGCCACTGGCAAGCCCCTGGTGGCGCGCCACGTGGTGAACAATGGTGCCATCGACGTGCCTTCGGTGCTGTTCGACGTGGTCACGGTCACCGCAGACAACATCGAGTCCACGGTAGTCAAGGACCGTCTGTACCGTCGCGAAGACATCTTCAGATGAGCACGGTCGTGCTCGAAGCCCATGCCATCGCCAAGCGCTTTGGCGGCGTGATCGCCCTGCGCGATGTCAGCTTCGAGCTCCTGGCCGGCGAGATCCATGCGCTATGCGGCGAGAACGGCGCTGGCAAGTCGACGCTGATCAAGCTGCTGGCCGGCATTCATCCGCATGGCAGCTATGAAGGTCACATTCTGGTCGACGGGCGCGAAGCCCGCTTCCGCTCGGCGCGCGATGCCGAGCTCGCCGGCATCGCCGTCATCCACCAGGAACTGGCACTGTTCCCGGAGCTCTCCATTGCAGAGAATCTGCTGCTCGGCAACCTGCCAACCCGGCGCGGCCTCGTGGACTGGAATGAAACGCTGACGCGTGCGCGGACCCTGCTGGCAGAGGTCGGGCTG
>DATKBK010000317.1:0-2242 GCA_035514045.1 Steroidobacteraceae bacterium
GGCCAGACGCTGGACCTGCTGGCCCTGACCGAACCGGAAATCGCGGAATCCGGCATCGGCCGCAAGTTTCAAAAGCCCACCGTGTTCGAGCATCATACCGCCTTCGAGAATCTGGAACTGGCGTTGGCCGGCAGCCGCTCCGTGTGGGTCAATCTCATCGCCAGGCTCAGCAGCGAGCAGCGCGACCGTATCTCCGGCGTGCTCGGCCTCATCGGCCTCGCCAGCCAGGCCGACACGATGGCCGGCGTGCTGTCGCATGGCCAGAAGCAGTGGCTGGAAATCGGCATGCTGCTGATGCAGAACCCGCGCCTGCTGCTGGTGGATGAACCCGTCGCCGGCATGACACCGCAGGAGGTGGAGCGCACCGCAGAGCTGCTCGTGTCGCTGGCTGGCGAGCACTCCGTGGTGGTGGTCGAACACGACATGGATTTCGTGCGCAAGATCTGCCGCCGGGTGACGGTGCTGCACCAGGGCAGCGTGCTGGCCGAGGGCACCATGGACGAGGTGCAGAACAACCCCAAAGTCGTGGAAGTCTATCTGGGCGAGCAATGATCCAGATCAAGGGCCTCAACCAGTTCTATGGTGGCAGCCACATCCTGTGGGATGTGGACATGAGCATTCCAGAAGGCTCCTGCACGGTGCTGATGGGCCGCAATGGCATGGGCAAGACCACGCTACTGCGCTGCCTGATGGGGCTCACGCCCGCGGCCAGCGGCACCATTCGCTGCGGCGATACGGACCTCAGCGCGCAGCCGGCCACGCGTCGTGCGCGCATCGGCATCGGTTATGTGCCGCAGGGACGGGAGATCTTCTCGCAGCTGACCGTGGAAGAGAACCTGCGCACTGGGCTCGCCGCCAGATCCGACGGCCGCCGCGATATTCCCGAGGAGATCTACACCATCTTCCCCGTACTCAAGAGCATGGCGACGCGGCGTGGTGGCGATCTCTCCGGCGGCCAGCAGCAGCAGCTGGCCATCGGCCGCGCGCTGGTGATCGAGCCGAAGGTGCTGATCCTGGATGAGCCCACCGAGGGCATCCAGCCCAACATCGTGCGCGAGATCGGCGATGTGATCACGCGACTGAACCGGGAGCAGGGCTTGACCGTACTGCTGGTGGAGCAGAAACTGCCGTTCGCGCGACGCATCGGTACGCAGTTGCGCATCCTCGACAAGGGACGCATGGTAGTAAGCGGTCCAATCTCGGCCCTTACCGATGAGGTGGTACGTGAACACCTTACGGTATGAGCGCATCCGGATGGCAGGCACGGCTGGAGCTGGAATTTACCAGCGCTGCGGGCCGCACGGTGCTGTCGAAACGGCAGCACATTGGCCCGCTGATCGTGCAGCGGCCGTTCTATCCCGAGGGCGACATCTGCCATGTCTACCTGGTGCATCCGCCGGGCGGCATCGTGGGGGGCGATCAGCTGCTGTTGCAGGTGACGGCGCAACCCGGCTCGCATGCGCTGATCACCACGCCGGCAGCCACGCGCTTCTACCGTGCAGGTCCGCATCCTACCGCCGGCCTGCGGCAGGAACTGCAGCTGCACGATGCCGCACTGGAATGGCTGCCGCAGGAAACCATCCTGTTCGACGGCGCGCGTGCTGCCACGCGCACGGCCGTGCACCTGCACGGCCAGTCACGCTTCCTCGGCTGGGAGATCGTCTGCCTCGGACGACCGGCCAACGACGAGATATTCAGCAGCGGCTTGCTGGCGCAGGATTTCCTGCTGTATCGCGATGGCGAGCCCGTGCTGCTCGACCGCCTGCGGCTGCAGGGCGGATCGGCCGCACTGACTGCGCCCTGGGGCCTGGGCGGTGCCCAGGCGCTGGGGACTTTACTGATGCATCCGGCAAAGGACGTGGACATCGCCGCCCTGCGCGCCCTGAACAAGCCCGGCGTACGGCATGCCTTCACCCAGGTGGACGGTGCACTGCTATGCCGCGCGCTGGCGGCCCAGGCCGAGCCGGTCCGCCAGCTTTTTACCGACATCTGGCTGCAGCTGCGCCCCGCTTTGCTGGGACGCGCGGCTGTGGCGCCGCGCATCTGGGCCACCTGAACCGCAGGGGTGAGCCTTGGAACTGACGCCGCGCGAGAAAGACAAACTGCTACTGTTCACCGCCGCCCTGCTGGCCGAGCGGCGCAAGGCTCGCGGGGTCAAGCTCAACTATCCGGAGGCTGTCGCCTACATCAGCGCCGCCATCCTGGAGGGCGCGCGCGATGGCCGCACTGTTGCCGAGCTGAT
>DATKBK010000318.1:0-6954 GCA_035514045.1 Steroidobacteraceae bacterium
GTGCCATCGCCGCACAGCAGCCAGACCTGCGGCTGGCGCCGCGCATGCAGCCGGTCGAAGGCGGCGCGGAAATGCGCCGGGTCACTGGCGGTGATGATCTCGAGGCCAGCGCGATGCCCCAGCCGTGCGGCGCGGCGCGCCAGCCTCCCGCGCGAGGCGCGGAAGCTGAGCGGATTGATCAGCAGTACTGGTCGTCCGGCGGCAGGCGCTGGCGTGTCAGTCACCGCGGCGGCCGGTTCAGCGGCGCGCGGCCCGCGAACGCCAGAGTGCGACCGCTGAATGCGCGCTGTCGGTGGCGCCCGCGCCACGCCACAGCTGCGCCACCGCCGCAAAATAGCTGTGCTGATTCACCAGGCGATACGGCGAATCGGCCGGCAGGCGCCCCATCAGGCGCGCATGCGCCTTGCCAAGGTTGTGGTACGGCAGGAACGGAAACAGGTGATGCAGGGCGTGGTAGCGCAAACCCACCGGAAACATCAGCACCGTGAGCCAGGTCTGGCCAGTGATGTTGATGGAGTCTGCCACCTGCTCGGGCAATGACAGGCGCCCGCCGCGATTGCCGTAGCGATGCGCCGCCAGGTTGCGCACCCAGTTCAGGCCCAGTGCCAGGCCCAGCAGTACGTACGCCTTGCCGACCACCGCGCCATCGATCACGCCGCGCGCCACCAGCACTGCGAGAGTCACCAGCCACAGGCAGCACAGCAACTCGACGATCACCAGGTGCCACTCGTCTTCCTTCGGGAAACGCTTGCGATAATAGGGGTTGCTGACCCCGGCGGAATTCACGCCGGTCAGCACCCACTCGCGCAGGCGGCGGTTGAGCCACGACACCGGCCCCAGCACACCGAACCGCAGCGCCACCATCAGCGGCAGCACCGTCACCTGCAGCACATATTTGACGGTCTCGGAGCGCGGCGCGGCGGCCAGCGGCAGGTACTCGCCATCATCCGGCGTGCCGTAGTAGCGCACGCTGTGATGGTCGATGTGGTTGCGATAAATGATCCAGGGCATCAGCAACGGGATGCCCATCAGCAGGTTCCACGCCCGCGCGAACCAGGTCAGCTCGCCGTCGCGGAAGTGCACGATCTCGTGGATGAAGGTGCCAGCCCGGAAAAACAGGATGGCCGCGCCGAGCAGCGCCAGCAGCGGCAGGGCACCCCAGCCCGGCGTGGTGAAGTAATACAGGGCCAGCGCCCAGGCCGCGCCGGCGCTGAACAGCAGGTCGGTCCAGTAAATGAGGGCCGAGCGCTGATGCAGATCGTCGACAATCTCGCGGGCATGGCGGGTCCAGCCAGATCCGGACTCTGCGCCCGGGGCTGTGGTACCCGTCCTGGAGGGGGCGATTTCGAAGTTTGCAGCCGTAGTAGACACGCAACGACAGAGTACTGACCCGTTCACTCCCTGCCAAGTCGGCGCTTCGCAGTTGCGGGCCGCGGTGCCGCCGCAGGTGGGGTCTGGCGCTCCAATCCGCCCATACAGGCCGTAAATTCCGCTCCGAACAGGAAAATCCGCGCGGTGTAGTAAAGCCACAACAACAAGCGCAGGCCGCCGCTGAACATCAGCACGATGACCCGCAGCGGGAAATTATCGGCCTTGCACCACGGTTGGCGGAGAGGGTGGGATTCGAACCCACGGTGGGCGTAAACCCACGCCTGATTTCGAGTCAGGTACATTCGACCACTCTGCCACCTCTCCACGGGTGCCGCTGGCGACGAAGGGCGCGTATTCTAGGCGAAAATGGCACCGGAACGAATCGAGTTTCCCAGCCACTACCCGATCAAGGTAGTGGCCCGCACTGCGCCTGCCCTGCGGGCGCGCATCGATGCGGTCTTCGAGCGGCATTTCGGCCCCGGGGCCCCGGACGGCGTGGGCGAACGCCAATCCTCGCAGGGGCATTTCATTGCCCTCACCTATGTCCCCCGGGTCGAGCGTGAGGATCAGCTGCGTGCCCTGCACGCCGAACTGAAGTCACTGGAAGGGGTGATGGTGGTGCTTTAGACCGTCTGGAGCCGCGCCGCCAGCCGGTCGGCAAACCGCCGCCCGGCCTCCTCCACACTCCACGTCAATCCCAGCTCGCGCAGGCTGGTCACCGCCAGACCGGTCATGCCACAGGGATTGATGCGCGCGAACGGCGCCAGGTCCAGATCCACGTTCAGCGCCAGTCCGTGATAGCTCGCGCCGCGGCGAACGCGCAGGCCCAGTGCCGCAAGCTTGCGCCCCGCCACATAGACGCCAGGCGCATCGCGCCGCCCCTGCGCCTCGATGCCCTGTTCGCCCACCAGGTCGATCACGCATTGCTCGAGCAGCATCACCAGCGCGCGCACGGTCAGATGGTGGCGTTTCAGGTCGAGCAGCGGATAGGCCACCAGCTGACCTGGCCCGTGGTAGGTCACCTGGCCACCGCGGTCGGTCTGCACCACGGGGAAATCGCCGGCGTCCAGCACATGGCCGGGGTCGGCGGCCATGCCGAGCGTGAACACCGGCGGATGCTCCAGCAACCACAGCTCATCGGTGGTGGCGGGGCCGCGCTCATCAGTGAAGCGGCGCATGTCCTGCCAGGTCGTTTCGTATCCGACCCGGCCCAGCCAGCGGATGATCATCGAGCGCCTACAGGCCGACGTTGTTGCCGGCCAGCGCCTGTTCGGCCCGGTAGCTGGAGCGCACCATCGGTCCTGACACGCATTCGCGAAAGCCGCGCCGCAGGCCCTGGTCGCGGTAGGCCGCAAACTGCTCCGGCGTGACGAAGCGCGCCACCGGCAGGTGATGGCGCGTGGGACGCAGGTATTGGCCCAGCGTGAGGATGTCCACGCGCGCGGCACGCAGGTCATCCATCGCCTGGAATATCTCTTGGTCGGACTCGCCCAGACCCAGCATCAGACTGCTCTTGGTGAGCACCTCGGGTCGGTACTGCTTGGCATGCGCCAGCACAGTCAGCGTCTGCGCATAACCGGCGCGCGGGTCACGCACCGGATGGGTGAGGCGGCGTACGGTCTCCAGGTTCTGCGCGAACACGGCCAGCCCTGAATCAACCACGACTTCCACCGCGCGCAGCGCGCCCTGGAAATCCGGCGTCAGCGCCTCCACCGCCGTGTGCGGCGAGCGTTCGCGGATGGCGCGCACGCAGGCGGCGAAATGCGCCGCGCCACCATCCGGCAGGTCGTCACGATTGACACTGGTGAGCACGATATAGGACAGCTCCATCAATGCCACGCTCTGGGCAACATTGGCGGGTTCGCCGGCATCCAGCCAGCCGCGCGGATTGCCCGTATCCACCGCACAGAAGCGGCAGGCACGCGTGCACACGGCGCCCATCAGCATGATGGTGGCGGTGCCCGCATTCCAGCACTCGCCGATGTTGGGGCACTTGGCCTCTTCGCACACGGTGGCGAGCCGGTGCTGATGCACATTGCGCCGGGTGCGCGCGTAGCGCTCGCCGGTTGCGGGCAGCGCCTTGAGCCAGTGCGGCTTGCCGGTCAGCGCTGCGGCATCGCCATTCGGAACGGCACCGGCAGCGGGCGGGTTCGCGCCCTGCGCGCGCGGCTTCTGGCCGTCGCGGATCGCGGCGAAGCCCTGTGCAGTGGTGTACTTCTCGCCGCTGCGCGCGCCGGTACCAAAGGGCGCGGCCGGCTCCACCACCACCTCGATGCCCTTGAGGGTGCTCATGCGGACATCATCCTCGCATGCCCTGAAGTTCGGCGTCGAGGCGCGCCAGGCGCTCCGGGGTACCTACATCCAGCCAGGCGCCGGCGTGCCGCTGCCCGCCCAGCCGGCCGGCTTCGCGCGCCCGCTCCAGCCATGGCAGCAGCGGGAAGCGACCTGGCATGGCGCCGGCGAACAGTTCCGGCCGCAGCACCGCAAGACCCGAATAGGTGAGCCTTTGTGCGGCATCTGCCTGCTGCATCACGATGCGCCCCGACTGGGTCAGCCAGAAGTCGCCGCGCGGATGATGGTCCGGGTTGGCCACCAGCAGCAGTTGCGCCAGGTCGCCCGTGGCGAGCCTGAGCGCCGAGAAGTCGGCGTCGCAGAAGACATCGCCGTTGACCAGCAGGAACGGCTCGCTGCCCAGCAGCGGCAGCGCATTGAAGATGCCGCCGCCGGTTTCCAGTGCCGCCGAGGGTTCGCGGCTGTAGGCGATGGAGACGCCGTGGCGCGAGCCATCGCCCAGTACGGCGGCGATCTGCTCGCCCAGCCAGGATAGATTGATCACCACCTCGGAGTAGCCCGCCGCGGCCAGGCGTTGCAGCTGCCACAGGATCAGGGGCTTGCCTGCTACCGGCAGCAGCGGCTTGGGGCAGACATCGGTTAGCGGCCGCATGCGCTCGCCGCGGCCAGCTGCCAGCAACATCACTTTCATGCCGGTACGCCGGCAGGCTGGCGGGTCGCGGCCAGGGCACGCGCGTTGGCTGCCCCCAGGCCTGGTGCCAGGCGCGCGTCGACAAAATCGGCGAACGCGGCCAGTTCCGGTTGCAGCCGCGCCGCAGCCTGTACGTAGGACAGCGTGCGGGGCAGGTCCGCCAGATAGCTGGTCTTGCCATCGCGCCAGCACAGCCTGGCGAAGATGCCCAGCACCTTGATATGCCGCTGCATCCCGACCAGATCGAACCACTGCAGGAATTGCGCTTCGGAGTCGCCCGCCAGCGCCCTGCCCGTCGCGCCTCCAGCCAGCAACCGCGCGCGAAAACCGGACAGCCAGTGTTCGACCCGTGCGCGCGGCCACGCCACGTAGCAATCCTTCAGGATGGATACGGGGTCGTAGCCCACCGGCCCGCGCAGCGCGTCCTGGAAGTCGATCACTCCAGGTGATCGTTCAGTCACGATCATCAGGTTGCGGGAGTGAAAGTCGCGATGCACGAACACCTGCGGTTGCGCCAGCGCCCCGGCGGCCAGCCAGGCGAAGGTCCGTGCCAGCAGATCGCGCTCGGCGGGGGTGAGTTCGAGCGCCAGGTGCCGCGCGCAGTACCAGTCGGGCAACAATTGCATCTCGCGCAGCAGGGTCGCGTGATCGTATGGGGGCAGCGCCTGCGCCGCGGCACCGCCACGGAGCTGCAGGCGTGCCAGTGCGTCGAGCGCCTCGCCATACAGGCGGTCCGGATCGGCACCCTGGTCCAGCGCGGTGAGCATGTGCGTGTCGCCAAGATCCTCGAGCAGGGCGAATCCGGGCGCCGGATCGCCGAACAGCACCCGCGGCACATGCAGGCCACAGGGCTCCAGCAGGGCCGAGATCTTCAGATAGGTGGCCAGATCCTCCTGACCAGGCGGTGCGTCCATTGCGATCCAGCTGCTGCCATCGTCACGGCGCAGGCGGAAATAGCGACGGAAGCTGGCATCGGCAGAGGCGGTGCGGATGCTGCCGGCATCGAAGCCGCCCAGGCGGGCAAGCCACTGGGCCAGAGCATCAAGTCGGTGATCGGCGGGCATTCAAAGCACATTATAATCGTTCGCTTGATGCGAAGCCTGCGCCACCTGTCGACCGCCGCCGCCCTGGCCCTGTTACTGGCGCCGGCCTGCGGTGTCGGCGCTGAAGCGGCTGCCGCGTCGCCTGCTACCCCCGCGACCGATTCTGCCGCGCCCTGCGCGGAACAGGTGCGGTGCCCGGGCGACACGCCCGCCATCCAGGGTACGGGGCCGGGCGTGCAGGCTCAGCAGGCCTTTGATGTTGATCTTCTGCGAATCAACTGGGGCGCCTTCAGGTTCGACGGCGCTGACATCATGGTGTTCGAGGGCGACGAGAATGGCGACGTGGTGTTACGCCAGGGCGAACGCGAGCTGTCGGCCGGACGGGTCGAGATAAACACCGAAACAAACCGCATCGATGTCAGCGGCCAGTCTTCGTACCGCGACCCGGAGCTGCAGGTCCTGTACGACGCAGCCAGCTTCGAGGGCGAAGAGGCCTCGTTCGAGGGCGTGCAGTTCGTGCTGCCCGAGCGCCCCGCGCGTGGCAGCGCGCAGTCGCTGTCGGTGAGCGAGAGCGGCGTGCTGACACTGTCCGGCGTGAGTTACACCACCTGCCCGCCCGAGCACGATGACTGGAGCATCGAGGGCAGGTCTGTGTCCATCGACCCGGCGCGCAACAGCGGCATCGCCCGCGATGCGCGGGTGGTGTTCTTCGGGCGCACGATCCTGCGCCTGCCGTACATCTCGTTCCCGGTGGGCAATGCGCGCAAGAGCGGCCTGCTGTTTCCCAGCATCGGCAGCTCAACCAGCGGCGGCGTGGAGCTTGCCGTGCCCTACTACCTCAACATTTCGCCCGGCCAGGACTTCACCTTCACGCCCACCTGGTATACCAACCGCGGCATCGATCTGGGCGGTGAATACCGCTATCTCACCGCCTTCGGGCGCGGCACGCTCGACGGCAACCTGCTGCCGGGTGACAACCGCAGCGGCGACACGCGCAGCCGCCTGCGGCTCGCCAGCCTCACCGAGCTGCCCGGCCAGTGGCGCCTCACGGTGGATGCCGAGAATGTGAGCGACACCCGCTACCTGGAGGATTTTGCCCGCGGCACCAGCGACGCCAGCACGGCTTTCCTGCCACGCAGCGCACGCCTCGCCTGGCGCAACGACCACCTCGACCTTGGCGCGATGTGGCGCAATTTCCAGACCCTTTATGCCGCCCTTCCGCAGGTCGACCGCCCGCACACTGAACTGCCCCGCCTGTACGCCAGCGGCGACTGGCAGCTGCCCGGCGCGCTGCCACTGCAGTATCGCGCCGATGTCGAGGCGGCAAACTTCCGGCATGACCAGGACGTGCAGGGCTGGCGCCTCAACGCCACTCCGCAGCTGGCGCTCGACTACGGCGGGGCCGGCTGGTTCCTGCGTCCGGCGGCGAGTTTCAGCAGCACCCAGTACGCCCTCAGCGATCTCGCCCCCGGCGCAGCTACCCGGCCATCGCGCAACCTGCCCCTGTTCAGCCTAGACACCGGCCTGAGCTTCGAGCGCCTTGGCGGCCTCGAGGGC
>DATKBK010000319.1:0-4645 GCA_035514045.1 Steroidobacteraceae bacterium
CCGCGTCAACGGCAGCGCTGCCGGCGGCGCCGCGCAGGTGCTCAAGGACCTGTTCGCGATTACCGATGGCGGCAACACCGTGGACCTGCCCGACGTGCATCTGGCGCTGCGCGAGCACGAGACGGCGGAAGCCGCCGGCGACGTGTTGCGCGCTGCGCCGGTGATCGCGCCGCCGGCGGACGATGCCGCGCGCGTGCCGCGCGGCCTCATCCGCGCGCGCGGGGAGCATCAGAAGCAGTACCTGGCAAACGTCCACACTCATGACCTGACCTTCGGCATCGGACCCGCCGGCACGGGCAAGACCTACCTGGCCGTGGCCTGCGCGGTGGAGGCGCTGCACAGCGAACGCGTGCGCCGCATCGTGCTGGTGCGGCCGGCGGTGGAGGCCGGCGAAAGGCTGGGATTCCTGCCGGGAGATCTCACCCAGAAAGTCGATCCCTACCTCAGGCCCATGTACGACGCGCTGTACGAGATGATGGGCTTCGACCGTGTGGCGCGTTTCATCGAGCGCAACATCATCGAAGTGGCGCCGCTGGCCTTCATGCGCGGCCGCTCGCTCAACGAGTCCTTCATCATCCTCGACGAGGCACAGAACACCACCCCGGAGCAGATGAAGATGTTCCTGACGCGCATCGGCTTCGGTTCACGTACGGTGGTCACCGGAGACCTTACCCAGACCGATCTGCCGGCGGGCCGGATGTCGGGGTTGCGCAATGCACTTGACGTGCTGCCCGGCGTGAGCGGCGTAGCCATCTCACAATTCGACGCCGGCGATGTGGTGCGCCATCCGCTGGTGCAGCGCATCGTGCGCGCCTACGAGCAGAGCAGCCCGCCATGAAGGGACGCACGCCGCTGATCGTCGAGTGCCGGGTACCACCGCGGATCAAGACCCCGCCGGCACTGCTGATGGCGCGCTGGGCCCATGCGGCGCTGGGTGCGCGCGGCACCGGCTGCGAGATGGCGGTGCAGGTGGTGTCGGCGCCACGCATGCGGCAGCTCAACCGCCGCTACCGCGGCAAGGACAAGCCCACCAATGTGCTGGCCTTTCCGGCAACCTCCTCACCCGGTGTGCGGCCGCGGCCGCTGGGCGACGTGGTGATCTGCGCGGCGGTGCTGCGGCGTGAGGCACGCGCGCAGCGCAAGAGCGAGGCGGCGCACTGGGCGCACCTGGTGGTGCACGGCACGCTGCACCTGGCCGGCTACGACCATGAGCTGGGCATCCCGGCGGAGCGCCGCATGGAGCGGCGCGAGATCGCGGTGCTCAGGCGCCTGGGTTTTGCGAATCCATACCAGGAGGCAGCGGCCGGTGGCCGCGGACGAATGAATCGATGAGCGAGGAAGCAGACAGTTCGGGCAACACCGTGATGCGGCGCATCCGCCGGCTGACGGCGCCCAAGGACCGCGAGCAGCTGCGTGATGTGCTGAAGGGCGCCGCCCGCAATGGCCTGCTCGACGCCGACGCGCTGTCGATGGTGGAGGGTGTGCTGGGCGTCGCCGACCTGCAGGTGCGCGACATCATGGTGCCGCACAACCAGATGATCTGCGTGCGCGTGGATGATCCGGCGCCCCGCATCCTGTCGGCGGCCATCGACTCCGGGCACTCGCGCTTTCCGGTGCTGGAGGACGACGGCGACAATGTGCTGGGCATCCTGCTGGCCAAGGACCTGCTGCGCTTCTACACCCTGGGCGCCTATGCGCGCTTCGACCTGCGCGAGTGGATGCGCAAGCCGGTGTTCGTGCCCGAATCCAAGCGCGTCAACGTGCTGCTGAAAGAGCTGCGCATCGGCCGCAACCACATGGCCATCGTCATCGACGAGTACGGCAGCGTGGCGGGCCTGGTGACCATCGAGGACGTGATCGAGCAGATCGTCGGCGAGATCGACGACGAGTACGACATCGAGGACGAGAAGAACATCCGCCGCGAGGGCGAGCACCAGTTCCAGGTGCGTGGCGCCACCCGCATCGGCGAGTTCAACGAGTATTTCGGCACCAGTTTCGCCGACGATGCCTACGACACGGTGGCGGGCCTGGTGACGGCGCATTTCGGGCGCCTGCCGCGCCGGGGTGAGTTGGCGGTGCTGGAGGGCTACGAATTTCGGGTGCTGCGTGCCGACCGGCGCCGCATCGAGGCACTGCGCGTGACCGTGCCGCAGACCGGCGATACCGCCCCGGACGCCGTAGCCGCCACCCGCAAGAGTGGCTGAGCCGCTCGCCGCAGCCCGCTGGCTGCCGCGCCTGCTGGCGCTGGTGGGCGGGGTGGCGCTGTCCTTCGCGTTCGCCCCGTTCGGCCAGTGGTGGCTGGCGCTGGTGGCGCCCGCGCTGCTGATGGTGCTGTGGGGCAGGAGTCCGGGACCGCGCGAGGCTGCGTGGCTGGGATTCTGCTTCGGCCTCGGGCTCTACGCCGCCGGCACCTGGTGGCTGTACATTTCGATCCGCCTCATCGTTGGCGCGCCCATCGTGGTGGCCGTGGGTGTGATTGCGGCGCTGGTGCTGTTCATGGCCGGCTACCAGGCATTGTTGGGCTATGTGGTGCGCCGCTGGCTCGGGCCCGACTCGCTGCCTGGCCGCCTGCTGTGGGTGCCGGCCGCCTGGGTGCTTATCGAATGGTGGCGCGGCTGGTTCCTCACCGGATTTCCCTGGCTGTCGCTGGGCTACTCGCAGACCGACACCTGGCTGGCTGGTCTTGCGCCGGTGGGGGGGGTGCCGCTGATCACCCTGGCGCTGTTGATTGGAGCGGGCGCGCTGCTCTCGCTATGGCAGGAGCGCGGCGCCGCGCGTGCCGCGGCTCTGGTCGCGCTCGTGCTGCCGTGGACAGTTGGCCTGATGTTGCGCGGCGTCGAGTGGACCGAGCCTGCGGGCCCGGCACGCAGCGTTGCCCTCGTTCAGGGCGCCATCAAGCAGGACCTGAAGTGGGCGGAATCGAACCGGCAGAACATCCTCGACACCTATGCACAGCTACACCGCGATGCATTGGGCGCCGACCTGATCGTCTGGCCTGAATCCGCACTGCCTGACTACGCCAATTATTTCTCCGACTACATCGGCGCGGTGTGGTCAGCGGCGCGCAGCCGCGACTCCGACGTGCTGATAGGCGTGATGCGCTTGGAGCCGCGCGAAGGGCCGGCCGAGCCTGACGCTTACAACTCGCTGCTGGCGCTGGGCGACAGCGAGCCGGTGTTCTACGACAAGCGCCAGCTGGTGCCCTTCAGTGAGTTCGTTCCGGTGCCGGCCTTCGTGCGTCGCCGGCTGCGTTTGATGAACCTGCCGTACGCGGATTTCAAGCGCGGGACCCGCCGGCAGCAGCCGTTCGAGCTTGCCGGGCTGCGACTGGCGGCCAGCATCTGCTATGAAGATGGCTATCCAGCCCTGCTGCGGCGCGAAACACTGGCCGCACATGCCATGGTCACCGTGACCAACGACGCCTGGTTCGGTCGCTCCCCGGCGCGCTACCAGCATCTGCAGATCGGCCGCATGCGGGCGCTGGAGAGCCGGCGCTACCTGCTGCGGGCGGCCAACGACGGGGTGTCGGCGGTGATCGCCCCGGACGGGCGCATCGTCGCCCAGGCGGCGGAATTTTCACCGGTGGTGCTGCGCGGGCAGTTCACGCCGCGGCAGGGGGCGACCCCCTACCTGGCCACGGGGAACCTGCCGATGCTGGGGCTGGCGCTGGCACTGCTGGTGGTGCCGCTGGGCAGGGCCTTGAGATTCCGCTCCCGCGGCACCATGGACGTTCGCGTGCGCCCCTGAGGGGGCCGCAGGCCGATCCAGCGGGGTTAAACCTCGTTCATGTGGCGCCGTCGCCGGAACCCGCCGCGACGCGAATCGGTCTATCCTTTCAGCCAGAGTATTGCGGAGGATTGAAGGCCATGTCGCTAGAACGTACCAGTCGCAGATTCCTGCTGGCGCTCGTGAGCGGTGCGGTGCTGAGCGCCTGCTCGCCCAGCGCCTCGACCGCGGTCCCCCCTGTGGAGTCGGCTGCGCTGCCGGCGCTTCTTCCGGTAGCAGCCCAGGCCGTCGCCACGCCGCCGGCCATCGCGGCTCCCGTGCTGCCGCTGGTCACCGGGCTGCCGGATTTCACTGCGCTGGTCGAGCGCTACGGGCCTGCCGTGGTCAATGTGCGGGTCAAGGAGCAGCCGCAGGTGCGAGGCGCCCAGCGCAATCCGCTGGAACAGTTTGGCATTCCCGGTTTGCCCGAGGGCTTCGGCTTGCCCATCGACCCGCGCGAGCGCGCGCCGCGTAGCGGCGAGGGCTCTGGTTTCATTGTCAGCCCGGATGGCTACATCCTGACCAATGCGCATGTGGTGAGCGGCGCCGCCGAAGTGGTAGTGGCTCTTTCCGACCGGCGCGAGTTCGAGGCCAAGGTGGTGGGCTTCGACGAGCGCACCGACGTGGCGGTCATCAAGGTCGAGGCCAGCAACCTTCCCGTTGTGCGTATCGGGGATCCGTCCAAGCTGAAGCCCGGCCAGTGGGTGGTGGCGATCGGTTCTCCCTTCGGCATGCAGAACTCGGTGACCGCGGGCATCGTGAGCGCGACCTCGCGCACCTTGCCCAACGATGGATTCGTGCCATTTATCCAGACCGATGCTGCAGTCAACCCCGGCAATTCGGGCGGTCCGCTGTTCAACCTCCAGGGCGAGGTCGTCGG
>DATKBK010000320.1:0-2118 GCA_035514045.1 Steroidobacteraceae bacterium
TCGCGGGCCGGTGGAATTCTCGTTCATGTATTCCCACATGGCCGTATAGGCCTTCTCGAAGTCGGCCTGCGCGACGGCCAGCGCCGTCTCGGCGCGGCGGAACTCGGCCTCCAGCCCCACCAGCAGTTTCCTGCGTTCAGAATCGCTCATCGCGCACCTCCTGGTATTGCCAGATGAGTGGGGGTTGCGGGGCCGAAAACAAGGGGTACGCTTCGGGGCGGCAAGATGAACGGTTCAACTGACTCGCCCGTGCTCACCTATCCGGCGCCGGAGCGCAACAAGGCGCCCATTCTGGAGGTCCTCCAGCGGGTGCTGCCGCCGCGGGCGACCGTGCTGGAGGTGGCCAGCGGTACGGGCCAGCACATCGTCCATTTTGCGCAGGGTCTGCCGGAGGTGGCATGGCTGCCCAGTGATCCGGAGCTGCAGCACCGGAATTCGATTCAGGCACGCGTGGCGGCGTCTGGCCTGGCCAATGTTGCGGCGCCGCTCGCACTTGATGTACTGGATCGACCGTGGCCGGTGGGCAAGCTGGACGCCATCGTATGCATCAACATGATTCACATCTCACCGTGGCAGGCGACGCTCGCGTTGCTGCAGGAGGCTGGCGACCTGTTGCCCGTACGTGGCGCGCTCTACCTGTATGGGCCTTATCGCCGTGAAGGCCGGCACACGGCGCCGAGCAACGAGGCCTTTGATGCGGACCTGCGCCGGCGCAATCCGGAGTGGGGCGTGCGCAATCTTGAAGATGTGCAGCGCCATGCCGGCGAAGCTGGCCTGGTGTTGAGGGAAGTCGCCACCATGCCCGCGAACAATCTCAGCGTGGTGTTCGGCCGCTACTTGACTTCCGTGCCAGAATAGTCTGTAATTTCTGTCATGACAGAAATAACAGACAAGAGCCGGACGCTTTCCCCCGCGGTGCGCGAGTTCGTGCTGCTCTGGGGCAACCTGGGCGAGCGCTGGGGCGTCAACCGCTCGGTGAGCCAGATCCATGCCCTGCTGTATGCCTCGGAGCAGGCGCTCACTGCCGAAGAGATCGCGGACACGCTGAGCATCGCCCGGTCCAATGTGTCGACTTCGCTGCGCGAGCTGCAGGGTTGGGACATCGTGCGGGCAGTCCCCGTCATGGGCGACCGGCGTACCTTCTACGAGGCTGAGACCGATTTGTGGACGCTGGTAGCCAGGATTGCGCAGGGTCGCAAGGCGCGCGAGCTGGATCCGGCGGCGGCCGCGCTGCGGCAATGTCTCGCGGCGGCGGAAGGTGACCGGACGGTCAGCCCGGTGGCCACGAAGCGGCTGCGCGCGATGTTGGAGTTCGTCGAGCAGACCAGTCGCTGGTACGAACAGATGGCTGCACTACCCAAGTCGCAACTGTCAGCGCTGATGAAGCTCGGCAGTGGCGTGTCGCGCTGGTTGTCGCCGGGGCGCGGCAAGACGCCGCGCGGCTGATGTGAGCAGAAGGATTATCAGGAGAAGAGAAGGAGAGCGGTCATGAGTGCGGGAATTTCCCTGTTGCTGGCGGTGGTCGTGAGTCTGGGTCTGAGTGCAATTCTGGTGTGCGTGCTGTCCGCGCCCCTGCGGCAGGTGCTGGATGCCCTCTGCTCCAGTGGTGAGTCGTCCAGGTTCTGGGTGTCGTTCACTGCGGTGATGTTGTTCATTGCACCGCTGCTGTTCGCGGTACTTGCCCTTTCGCCACGGGCTGACTTCAGCCTGGCCCAGGTGCTGCGCACGACGTTGATATCCACCCTGTTCGGTTCAACCCTGGCGCTGGCGGTGGTGGGTCTGAGGATCGCCAGCGCCACGCCTCTCCCGCCGCTGCCCCGTCAGAAGACTTCCGACTCGCGTTGGGAGGTGCGGGACGCACAGTGATGGCGCGCGCGGTGCCCTTGTTTCCCGCGTTGCTGGGTCCTGCCTTCGACTGCCTTGATGCGCCGGTGCGCCGGCTTCATCAGGGCACGTCGGGTGTGTACCAGGGCAGCGCCAGTGTGGAGCGCGGTGCGGGCTGGTTGGTGGCGTTGGCCTGCGCCCTGGCCCGCCTGCCGCGCAGCATGCAGGACGCGCCAGTGCGGGTGGACCTGCAGGCGGATGCCCACGGCGAAACTTGGACGCGCTGGTTCGGTG
>DATKBK010000321.1:0-8180 GCA_035514045.1 Steroidobacteraceae bacterium
CAGACGCTGCTGCGCGACCTCGGCAACCTGCCGCCCAATGTCTGCACACCGCGCTACCTCGCACAGCAGGCGAAAGAACTGGCCCGCGAACATCCCAGCCTCAAGGTGCGTGTGCTCGACGAGGCGGCCATCAAACGCCTGAAGATGGGTTGCCTGCTTGCCGTGTCCCAGGGCAGCGCGCAACCGCCGCGCTTCATCACGCTTGAATACAAGGGCGGCGCGCGTGGCGCCGCCCCGGTGGCACTGGTGGGCAAGGGCGTCACCTTCGATACGGGTGGCATTTCGCTGAAAGACCCTGCCGCCATGGACGAGATGAAGTACGACATGTGCGGCGCCGGCAGCGTGCTGGGCACCATGCTCGTGGCAGCGCTGCTCAAACTCAGGCTCAATCTGGTCGGCGTGATCGCGGCGGTCGAGAACATGCCCAGCGGCCGCGCCACCAGGCCGGGTGACATCGTCACCAGCGCGGCGGGCAAGACGGTGGAAATCCTCAACACCGATGCCGAAGGCCGCCTGATCCTTTGCGATGCGCTGCACTACGCGCGCCGCTTCGAACCGGCCGCGGTCATCGACATCGCCACCCTCACCGGCGCCTGCGTGATCGCGCTGGGCCATCATCACACCGGCATCATGGGCAATGACGACGCGCTTGCCCGCGACTTGGTGCAGGCCGGTGTGCGCGCCAGCGACCGCGGCTGGCATCTGCCGCTCACCGAGGACTACGCCGAGCAGCTGCGCAGCAACTTCGCCGACCTTGCCAACATTGGCGGCCGCGATGGCGGCGCACTGACGGCGGGCGCATTTCTCGGCCGCTTCATGACCGGCATGCAGTGGGCTCACCTCGATATCGCCGGCACGGCCTGGTATTCCGGTGCGCAGAAAGGTGGCACCGGCCGGCCGGTGCCACTGCTGGCGGATTACCTCATCCGCCGCGCTGGCGCGCAGCAGGGTTAAGGCTGTGCCGGCATGGCGGACATCCGTTTCCACACGCTGAGTGCCGCGGGAGCCGCCCGATTTCGCCACGCCTGCCAGCTCACCGAACAGGCCTATCTGGCCGGCGAGCGCGTACTGGTGTGGCTGGAAGGCGCCGCTGATCTTGCGCAGTTCGACCAGCTGCTGTGGACCTTCGGCGACCGTGCCTTCGTGCCGCATGAGCCGCTGGCCGCGGAGCCGAAGCTGGCGGAGGCGCCGGTGCAGCTGCACGCTGGCAGCTCGCTCGATGCCCGCATCCTCGACGGCGGCTTCACCACGCTGGTCAACCTGCGTGCCGCGCCTGCGACCGAGGCGCTGCGCTTCCAGCGCATCATCGAAGTGATCGACGGCGATCCGGCCTGTCGCGACGCCGGTCGCGCACGCTTCCGTTTTTACCGCGAGGCCGGTGCCTCGCCGCAACATGTTGCAGTGCCTAATGACTGAGATGGACAAGGCCTACCAGCCGGCGAGCATCGAAGCGCGTCTGTACGACGAATGGGAGCAGGCCGGCTATTTCGCGCCCGGCGGCGAAGGCACGCCCTACTGCATCATGATCCCGCCACCCAATGTGACCGGTACACTGCACATGGGCCATGCCTTCCAGCACACCATCATGGATGCGCTGGTGCGCCAGCATCGCATGCGCCGGTATGCCGCGCTGTGGCAGGTGGGCACCGACCACGCCGGCATCGCCACGCAAATGGTGGTTGAACGCCAGCTCAACGCCGCTGGCACCTCGCGTCGCGAACTGGGCCGCGAGGCATTCATCAAACGCGTGTGGGAATGGAAGGCCGAATCCGGCGGCACCATTGCACAGCAGCTGCGGCGCCTCGGCGCCTCGGTGGACTGGTCCCGCGAGCGCTTCACGATGGACGCGGGCCTGTCCGGGGCCGTCACGGAAGTGTTCGTGCGGCTGCATGCCGAAGGCCTCATCTACCGTGGCAAGCGGCTGGTCAACTGGGACCCGGTGCTGCTCACCGCATTGTCGGATCTGGAAGTGCTGTCCACCGAGGAGGACGGCCAGCTGTGGCATATCCGCTATCCGCTCGCGGATGGCAGCGGGCACCTGGTGGTGGCCACCACGCGCCCGGAGACGCTGCTGGGCGATGCGGCGGTGGCCGTGCATCCCGAAGACGAGCGGTACCGCCATCTGGTGGGCCAGCAGGTGCGCCTGCCGATCGCTGACCGGCTGATTCCGGTCATCGCCGATGATTTCGTTGACCGCGAGTTCGGTTCCGGCTGCGTGAAGATCACGCCAGCCCACGACTTCACCGACCACGAAGTGGGTGCGCGCCACGCGTTGCCGCTGCTCAATATCTTCACACCGGATGCAAAGCTCAACGACGCGGTACCTCCGGCATTGCGCGGCCTGCCGCGCGAGCAGGCGCGAGAACGCGTGCTGGCCGAACTGACCGGCGCCGGACTCATCGAACGCATCGACGCGCACAAGCTCAAGGTTCCGCGCGGCGACCGCAGTGGCGCCATCCTCGAGCCGCTGCTCACCGACCAGTGGTACGTGAAGGTCGGGCCGCTGGCGCAGCCTGCGATCGAGGCGGTGGTACAGGGGCGCATCCGCTTCGTGCCCGACAACTGGTCAAAGACCTATTTCGAGTGGATGCGCAACATCCACGACTGGTGCATCAGCCGCCAGCTGTGGTGGGGCCACCAGATCCCCGCCTGGTATGACGCCGACGGCAACTGCTACGTAGCGCGCGAGGAGGCAGGCGCGCTGGCGCAGGCGCGCGCAGCGCATGGCAAGGAAGTCGTGCTGACGCGCGACCAGGACGTGCTCGACACCTGGTTCTCTTCAGCGCTGTGGCCGTTTTCAACGCTGGGCTGGCCCGACAAGACCCCGGAACTTGCCCGGTTCTACCCTGGCAACGTACTGGTCACCGGCTTCGACATCATTTTTTTCTGGGTCGCACGCATGATCATGTTCGGCCTGAAGTTCATGGGCGACGTGCCGTTCCGCGAAGTCTACGTGCACGGGCTGGTGCGCGACGGCGAAGGCCAGAAGATGTCCAAGTCCAAAGGCAATGTGCTCGACCCACTGGACATCGTCGATGGCATCGTGCTCGATCAACTGCTGAAGAAGCGCACCACCGGGCTGATGCAGCCGCACCTGGCGCCCAGCATCGAAAAGGCCACGCGCCGGCAGTTCCCGGACGGCATCGAGGCCCACGGCACCGACGCACTGCGATTCACCTTCGCCTCACTGGCCACGCAGAGCCGCGATATCCGCTTCGAGCTGCCGCGCGTAGCCGGCTACCGCAACTTCTGCAACAAGCTGTGGAATGCGGCGCGCTTCGTGCTGATGGTGACCCAGGGCAAGCCGGTGGCCGCGGCCGGCACCGCGAGCAGCCATGTGGTGGACCGCTGGATTGTCTCGCGCCTGGGCGAGGCAATCGCCCGCACCGACCAGGGCTTTGCCGACTATCGCTTCGACCTGGCCGCCACCGCGCTGTACGAATTCACCTGGCATGAGTTCTGCGACTGGTACCTGGAACTGGCCAAGCCACTGCTGCAGGGAGACGACGCGGAGCAGGCTGCGGCCACGCGCCGCACGTTGCTGACCGTGCTCGAAGCGCTGCTGCGCGCACTGCACCCGATCATGCCCTTCATCACCGAGGAAATCTGGCGGCGCATCGCGCCGGTCGCGGGCATCGCGGGCACCACCCTCATGCTCGCGCCCTGGCCGGTCGCCGGCCACTACGTCGCTGATGCCGCAGCCAGCGCCGACGTCGACTGGATGAAGGGGGTGATCCTCGGCATCCGGCAGATCCGCGGCGAAATGGACATCAGCCCGGCCAGGCGCCTCGCGCCGCTGGCACAGGGTGCCACCGCCGACGATGCCACGCGCTTCGCAGGCCATGCCGCGCTGCTCGGCCGCCTGGCCGGCATCGACGCCGTGCACCTGCTGGCTGGCGGCGAGACAGCCCCACCCAGCGCCTCGGCCGTGGCCGGCAACCTGACGCTGCTGGTGCCGATGGAGGGCCTCATCGAACCCGCGGCGGAGCTGGCCCGCCTGCAGCGCAAGCAGCAGAAGAACCAGCAGGAGATCGACCGCGCCCGCGCCAAACTCGACAATCAGAACTTCATCCGCAACGCCCCCGCCGAAGTGGTGGCCACCGAGCGGGAACGCATTGCGCAGTTCGAAAAGGTGAACGGCAGCCTCGCGCGACAGATTGAAATCGTGCAGGGTCTGGTGCGTCACTGACCGACCCGGAGCCCCATCCATGACCGCGCTGCCTGCGGCCCTCGCTGCCCTCGATGGCATCATCCTGGGCAAAGCCCATGCCCTGCGTCTGGCTCTGGCCTGCCTGCTGGCGCGCGGCCACCTGCTGATCGAAGACGTGCCCGGCGTGGGCAAGACCACGCTGGCCCACGCGCTGGCGCAGGTGCTGGGCCTGTCCTGGCAGCGGGTTCAGTTCACCAGCGACCTGCTGCCCGCCGACATCCTGGGCGTCTCGGTGTTCGACCGCACCACGCAGAAATTCGAGTTCCGTCCTGGCCCGGTATTCACCCAGCTGCTGCTGGCCGATGAAGTGAACCGGGCGAGTCCGCGCACGCAAAGCGCATTGCTGGAGTCGATGGAGGAGCGGCAGGTCAGCATCGATGGACATACGCATCCGCTGCCGGAGCCATTCTTCGTGGTGGCCACCCAGAATCCCCATGAGCAGCTGGGCACCTATGCCCTGCCAGAATCCCAGCTTGATCGCTTCCTGATGCGCATCGAGCTCGGCTATCCCGATCCCCGCCACGAACGCACCCTGCTGGCGCAGCCGGACCGGCGCGAACTTCTTGCGCGGGCGCAGCCGGCGATGGACGCGAAGGGTTTGCTCGCCCTGCAGAAGCAGGCCGCTGCCGTGCATGTCGCCGATGCCCTGATCGACTATGTGCAGCGGCTGGTCGCCGCGACCCGCGCCCGTGCTGATCTGCAGCTGGGACTATCGCCACGCGCAGCGCAGGGGCTGGTGCGCGCCGCCCGCGCCTGGGCGCTGCTCGGCGGGCGCAGTGCCGTACTGCCCGACGACGTGCAGGCAGTGTGGGCCTCGGTGGCGCAGCACCGGCTCGAGCCCCGCGCCGGCTTCACCGAGCGCGGCGCACTGCCGCGCGAGCAGCTGATTCGCACGCTGCTGGAGTCGGTACCCGTACCGCGCTGAACCACGGCGCCCGCCCGCCATGCGATCCAGCTCGCTCACCACGGTTCTGCGACAGCGCCTTACGGCCTGGGCACTGCGCCGCCAGGGTAAAGACCTGCTGCCGCTGCGGCTGACCGCGCGCCGCGTCTACATTCTCCCCACGCCCGCAGGCTGGATGTTCGCGCTGCTGCTGGGTGTGATGTTTATCGCCGGCATGAACTACGGCAACGGCCTGGCGCTGCTGTTCACCTTCTGGCTGGCGGGATTTGCGCTGGTGGGGATGGTGCAGACCCAGCGCGGGCTGACCGCTACGCGGCTGCTGGATGCCGGCGCCCTGCCTGTGCATGCCGGTGAAGTGGTGAAGCTGCGAATCGCCGTCTCGAGCTCCGCAGCCGAGGACCTGACGCTGCAGGCGGACGGCGCGGGTGTGGCAGGAGCAACGCCGCCCTTTCGCGCTGGCGACGACACCCGCCAGGCGCAGCTTCACCTCGACCTGCCCGCGCCGCGCCGCGGCCGCTGGCGCGCACCCGTGCTGCTGCTGTCCTCCACTGCGCCGTTTGGACTGTTCCGCACCTGGACCTGGCTCACGCTGGACGTTTCCACCCTGGTCTATCCGCGCGCGGCGGGTGGGCGACCGGCGCCAGAAACACCCGGCGACAACAGCGGTGGCCTCAGCCTGCCACATGGCCAGGATGAACTGGCGTGGCTGCGCGATTTCCGCGACGGTGATTCGCCGCGCCAGGTGGCGTGGAAAGCCTATGCGCGCGGGCGACCCCTGCTGGTGCGCGAGTATCACGGCGAGGGCGCACAGCGGCGCGAATTCGACTTCGACGCGTTGACCGGGCTGGATGTGGAGGCGCGGCTGTCGCAACTCACCCGCTGGATTCTGGATGCGCACGCGCGCGGCGAGAGCTGGACCTTGAGCCTGCCCGGCGCGCCGCCGCTGGCCGGTGCCGGGCCCGAACATCTGTCGCAGTGCCTTGGGCGGCTGGCACTGTTCGGTCACCGCGAGCCGGGCCCATGACCGCGCCACTCGCCCGCATCCCTGCCCGCCTGGTATTGCTGGCATTTGGTGCGGCCAGTGCCCTGCATGCCGACCGGGCGCCCCTGTGGTGCACGCTGGCCGTGGGTTGCAACCTGCTGTGGTACTGGCTGCATGTCACCGGGCGGGTGGCGCTGCCGGGCCGCTGGGGCCGCTACCTGCTGACCGCGATCCTGCTGGCGGCAGTACTGCTGAGTTTCGGCACCGTGAACGGCCTTGCCGCCGGCAGCGCGCTGCTGATGGTCATGGGCGGCGCCAAGCTGCTTGAGACGCGCACCCAGCGCGATGCCGTGGTGGTCACCACCACCGCGCTGATCCTGGTGCTCGCCGCGGGGCTGGACCGGCAGAGCCTGCTGCGGCTGCCGCTGTACCTGGCAACGGGCTGGCTGGCGCTGGCCACCATCGCCGCGCTGGGCAGCTTTCGCGCCGCCAACTCGGCCCGCCTGGCATTCCGGCGCGCGGGCCTTGCCATGCTGCTGGCCATTCCCTTTGCCGTGCTGGCCTTCGTGCTGGTACCGCGCCTGCCCGGCGCACTGTGGTCGATGCCCGGCAGCGAGCAGGCACAGACCGGATTGTCTGACGAGATGAACCCGGGTGGCATCTCCGATCTTGCCACCTCCGATGCCATCGCCTTTCGGGTCCGCTTCGACGGCGCGGTGCCCGCGCCCGAAGAGCGCTACTGGCGTGGTCCGGTGCTGCACGACTTCGACGGCAACACCTGGCGCAACGAGCGCGGCCGGGGTGCAGCGCGGCACCAGTCGGTGGAGTATCTGTCCGCACCACTGGCGTACCAGGTCATGCTGGAGGCCCACCACCGGAGCTGGTTGTTCACGCTGGATACGGCGGCTTCGCTTGAAGGCCGCCGGCACGACCACAGTTACGATGGCCAGTTCCTCGCCGAGCGGACCGTCACTGCGCCGCTGATCTACCGGGCTGTTTCCCATGTGCGTACGCGGGGCCAGGGAGAACTGTCCAGCGTCGCCCGGCGCCGCGATACGCGGCTGCCAGAGGGGCGCAATCCACGAACCGTGGAGCTGGCGCGCGAGTTGCGCAGCCGCGCCAGCAGTGATGGCGACTATGCCGCCGCGGTGATGCGCTATTTCGGCAGCAATGGCTTCGAATACACCCTCACGCCGCCGCAGCTGGATTACAACTCCGTCGACGACCTGCTGTTCAACACCAGGCTCGGTTTCTGCGGCCATTTTTCCTCTGCCTTCGTGACGCTGATGCGCGCCGCGGGTGTGCCGGCGCGGGTGGTCACCGGCTACCTGGGCGGCAGCTGGAACGGCATCGGCGAGTACTTCGTGGTGCGTCAATCCGACGCACATGCCTGGGCCGAGGTCTGGCTGGATGGACAGGGCTGGGTTCGGTTTGATCCCACTGGCATGGTCGCACCCGCGCGCCTGCAGCGCGGACTGAGCGACCTGCTGCCTGCCACCCGCTCGGCTGCCGCCAATCTGGTGGCAGAGACCGGCTGGCTGCGCAGCCTGCGCGACGCCTGGGATGCCAGCGGCAGCTGGTGGCGCGAGCGGGTGGTGAATTTCAACGCCGGCACACAGCGCGATCTGCTGTCCTGGCTGGGGCTTGGCAACATCGACTATCGCGGCATGGCGCTGCTGCTGCTGGCGGGGGCCACGCTGTGGGCCCTGGTATTGCTGGCATTGCTGCGCCGTCGGGCGCCACACGCGCGCCCGGACGCGCTGGGCCGGATCTGGCAGGGCTACCTCGCATTGCTGCAGCGACGGGGCCTGTCCATCGCCGACCACGAGGGCCCGGAAGCGATCCGTCACCGGGCAGTGCGCGCCTGGCCCGAAGCCGGTGATGCCATCGAACGCCTGACCCGGGGCTACGAAGCGCTGCGCTTCGGCACTCCGGACCCGGCCAGGTGGCAATCCACCCTGCCCGAACTGCGCCGCCAGCTCAGGCTGGTGGCGCGCCGCGCCGTGCGGCGTTGATGGCCGCGAGGTCGATCTTGCGCATCCCCATCATGTAAGTTCGACACCGTACACACGCGGGACGCAGCG
>DATKBK010000322.1:0-6382 GCA_035514045.1 Steroidobacteraceae bacterium
GGCGGTCCTTGAACAGTTCGAAGTACCACTTGAGCGTGGGCGAATTGGCGGCGTCCCAAACGGTGACCAGGCGTGAATTGTTGAACGAAAAGACCATGATCGAAAAGATGGGCACGTACAGGAACAGCAGCCCGATGACCAGCAGCACATTCGGGAAGGTGAGGTACTTCTTCATCGCCGGTTGGCCCGCAATTCACGGTTCTGGAAGTGCTGGAATATCATGATCGGCACCAGCAGCAGCAGCAGCATCGCAATCGCCACGGCGCTGGCGCGCGGCCAGTCACGATTGCGGAAGAACTCGTCCGAGAGCAGCGTGGCGATCATCAGCTGGTCGGACCTGCCCAGCAGCGATGGAATCACGTACTCGCCCACCGCCGGAATGAACACCAGCAGACTGCCTGCCATGACGCCAGGAAATGACAGCGGCAACGTGATGCGCAAAAAGCTGCGAATGGGTCCGGAACCAAGGTCCTGCGCAGCCTCGAGCAGCGTCAGATCGTGCTTCTCCAGGTTGGAGTAGAGCGGCAGAATCATGAACGGCAGATAGCAATACACGATGCCGATGTAAACCGCGAAGTTGGTGTTCATCATCACCAGCGGTGCGTCGATGATGCCCACCGCCAGCAGTGCATTGTTGATCACGCCGTCGGTCGTGAGCAGTCCGATCCACGCGTACACGCGCAGCAGGAACGAAGTCCAGAACGGCAGGATGATCAGCATCAGCAGCAGGTTGCGGGTGGATGGACTGGCGCGCGCGATGGCGTAAGCCATGGGATAGCCCAGCAGCAGGCACAGCAGGGTGGACACCAGTGCCACCTTCACCGAATACAGCCAGGCCGACACGTACAGCGGCTCGTGCAGCAGGTACTCGTAGCTGCTGAACAGCAGCTTGAACTGCAGCGCGCCGTCTTCGAGCCAGCGCAGGATGGGCTCGTAGGGTGGCCGTCCAAGCGGCGAGAACTCCGCCAGCGAGATCTTCAGCACGATCAGGAATGGAACCAGGAAGAACAGCAGCAGCCACAGGTAGGGGACCGCGATGACCAGCCGCTGCCCGGCCCAGTTGCCGCGGATATACCGGGACCAGCGCGGCGGGCCGAAGCGGAAGAACAGCTCCCACAGCGGCCCCGCCCTGCCACTGCCAGGGGTGAGCCGCGGCGATGTGCCGTTGGCGGCCATCAGTGTACGACGACCACCGGACTGCTCTCGTGCCAGGTCAGGTAGACGGTCTCGTCCCACAGGATGCGCTCATCATCGGACAGGCGCTCAACGTTGGGCAGAGTGACGCGCACCATCTTGCCACTGTCGATCTTTACCAGGTAGACGGAGACATCGCCCATGTAGGCGATCTCCTTGACCGTACCGCGCGCGAAGTTCTCGGTCTGGCCGGTGGGCGGCTGGCGCTGGATCACGATCTTCTCGGGACGTATGGCCGCCCACACCGTGGCGCCTGGTGCGGCGCTGATGCCATGGTCGACGTAGATGACTCCGCCGAGCTCATCGGACTGGATACGCACGCGGTCCGGCAGGTCCTCGACCAGCCGGCCCTCGAACATGTTCACCGAGCCGATGAAGTCGGCCACGAACTTGTTGGTGGGGAACTCGTAGATCTCGGTGGGCGTGCCGATCTGCACGATCTCGCCACGGTTCATCACGCCGATGCGCGAAGCCAGCGTCATGGCCTCTTCCTGGTCGTGCGTCACCACCACGAAGGTGACGCCCAGCTGCTCCTGGATATTGATCAGCTCGAACTGCGTATGCTCGCGCAGCTTCTTGTCCAGCGCGGCCAGGGGCTCGTCGAGCAGCAGCAGCTTGGGCCGCTTGATCAGTGCCCGCGCCAGCGCCACGCGCTGCCGCTGTCCGCCGGAAAGCTGGTGGGGCTTGCGCTTGCCGAACTCACCCATCCTGACGATGGCAAGAATCTCCTCGACGCGCGCGGCGATCTCGGCCCGCGGCAGGCGCTCCTGCTCCAGACCAAAGGCAATGTTCTTCTCCACTGTCATGTGCGGAAACAGCGCGTAGGACTGGAACATCATGTTGACCGGGCGCTTGTAGGGCGGGATGCCCGCCATCGGCTGCCCGTCGAGGATGATTTCGCCCGAGGTGGGCCGCTCGAAGCCCGCCAGCATGCGCAGCAACGTGGACTTGCCGCAGCCCGAACCGCCCAGCAGACAGAAGATCTCGCCCTGATAGATGCTCAGCGAGACATTGTTGACGGCGGTGAACTCGCCGAACTTCCTGGTGAGGTTGTCAATCTGGATGTAGGGCCGTGCCTGCGGATCACGCCAGGGCTCGATCTTGTTCTTCTCGTTGCGCCGTTCCGGCATGACTACCGCGCCTCTATGTGCCGGGCGCCGCCTGCGCGGCGCCCGGCTACCCAGGAAACTTTCTGCAGCGTTACCGTCCGGTCCTGAAACGCGTCCACATGCGCGTCAGCTCGCGCGTGAAGTCGGCGCTCTCCGGCGTGTCCGGCACCAGCTTGGCTGCAACCTCCGGCGGTGGGTAGATGGCGGGATTGGACTTCACCTCTTCAGAAATCAGCGGCAGCGAAGCGGAGTTGCCGTTGGCGTACGCGATGTAGTCGGAGTTCTTCGCCGCCACGTCGGCGCGCAGCAGATAATCGATGAACAGGTGGGCGTTCTTGACGCGTGCGGCATCCACCGGGATGGCAAGCTGGTCGAAGAACTGCACCGCGCCTTCCTTGGGAATGTTGTACTTGATCGTGAAGTCCTTGCCGGCCTCTTCGGCACGTGTCGCGGCCTGGAACACATCGCCCGACCAGCCCAGCGCCAGGCAGATCTCGCCGCCAGCCAGGTTGTCGATGTAATTGGAGGAATGAATGGTGCGCACGTACGGGCGGATCTTCAGCAGCACTTCCTCGGCGGCTTTCAGATCCTCGAGGCTCTCGCTGTTCGCATCCTTGCCGAGCCACATGAGCACTGTGCCGACCACCTCGCTGGGCGCATCGAGCATCGACACACCGCACTTCTCGAAGTTCTTGATGACGTTGGGGTCGTAGAACATCGCGAAGCTGTCGACCGGCGCATTGGGCATGGCCGCGGCGATTTTTTCCTCAATGTAGGCCACACCCGACGTGCCCCACATGTAGTTGACCGAGTATTCGTTGCCAGGATCCAGCGCCGCGAGATTCTGCAGGATGACCGGATCGTTGTTGGCGTAGTTGGTGAGCTTCGACTTGTCGAGCTTCTGGAAGATGCCGGCCTGGATCTGGCGGGCAAGGAACGACGCCGAGGGCACCACCACGTCATAGCCGGTGCGACCGGCCAGCAGCTTGGTCTCGAGCATCTCGTTCGAGTCGCCCACCTCATAGTTGACCTTGATGCCAGTCTCGGTCTCGAAGTCGGCGAGCACGCTCTCTTCGATGTAGTCAGACCAGTTCCAGACGTTGAGGATCTTCTCCTCGTCGGTGTCCACGCCGGAGGTGTCGACCGCGTCATCAGCCGGCTTGCCCCCACAGGCGGCCAGCAGTGCGGCCAGCGCAGCCACCGCCGTCAGGTTTCGCAGTTGAATGGACATGGCGGATTCCCTCTCGATTTTGTTGGACGCGACAACAGAAGATGGCAAGGCGCGCGAGGCGCCCGCTCTCGTCCAACTATAGCCACCCATCCTGCTTCAGGCCAGCCAGGGTCAGGTCGAGCGTCCGCCAGGCTTTCTCCACCAGTTCGTCGATCTCGGCCCGCGTGATCACCAGCGGCGGCGCGATGATCATCGTATCGCGCGTGGCCCGCATCACCAGCCCGCAGTGGATGGCATTGTCGCGGCAGCGTTCGCCGACCTTGCCGCGCGGCTCGAACCAGGTGCGCGGCTCGCGGGACTTGACCAGTTCCAGCGCGCCCAGCAGCCCCAGCCCCCGCACCTCCCCGACCAGCGGATGATCCGCCAGCCCCGCCCAGCGCTGCTGCAGATAGGGTCCGGCGGTCTCGCGCACATGCTCCACCAGCCGTTCGCGCTGGATGATTTCGAGGTTGGCCAACGCCACGGCGCTGCACACAGGATGCGCCGAGTAGGTGAACCCATGGGCCAGTTCACCGCCGCTGGCGCGCAACCGCCCCGCCACCCGCTCACCGACCATCACCCCGCCGATGGGCAGGTAGCCGGAGGACAGGCCCTTGGCCAGGGTCATCAGGTCCGGGCGGGTGCCGTAGTACTCGCAGCCGAACCACTGGCCAGTGCGGCCGAAACCGCAGATGACCTCATCCGACACCAGCAGGATGCCGTAGCGGTCGCAGATGCGCTGGATCTCGGGCCAGTAGCTCGCCGGCGGAATGATCACGCCACCAGCGCCCTGCACCGGTTCGGCGAAGAAGGCGGCCACACGCGCAGGTCCGATGCGTTCGATGCAGGCCTCGAGCTCGCGCGCCGTGGCAAGGCCGAACTCGTCCGGCGACAGGCCGGCGCCGCGCTCGAACCAGTAGGGCTGCTCGATGTGCGCGAAATCCGCCTGCGGAGTCAGGCCCTGCTCGTGCATCCATTTCATGCCGCCCAGGCTCGCGCCCGCGATGGTGGAACCGTGGTAGCCGTTCCAGCGGCCGATGATCACGCTGCGCCCGGGCTGGTCTTCCAGCTGCCAGTAGCGGCGCACCAGCCGGATCGCGGTATCCACCGATTCGCTGCCCGAGCCGGTGAAGAACACATGCTGGAACTGCTTTGGTGTGACCTCTGCCAGCTTCGCCGCCAGCTCGATGGCCGGCGGTGTGCTGCACTGGAAGAAGCTGTTGTAGTACGGCAGCTGGTTCATCTGCCGTGCCGCCACCTCGGCCAGTTCGCGGCGACCATAGCCCACCGCCACGCACCACAGGCCAGACATGCCGTCGAGCAGCTTGCGCCCTTCCGCGTCGTGCAGATAGATGCCCTCGGCATGGGTGATCACGCGCGTGCCGCGCTCGCCCAGCGCCTTCGAATCGGTGAACGGATGCAGGAAGTGCGCCGCATCCTGCTGCTGCCAGTGCTGCAATTGTCCGGGCGTGCTCATGCCAGCCTTACACGTTCAGCAGCAGATGCTCGCGTTCCCACGAGCTGATCACCTGCATGAACACTTCGCTCTCGGCCTCCTTGACGATGGTGTAGGCGGCGACGAAGGGCTCGCCCAGGATCTGGATCAGCGCGTCGCTCTCGCGCAGCCGGCGCAGCGCCGAGTCGAGCGAGCGCGGCAGCGAGAACGGCAGGTCGTGGGCGCTGCCGGTGATGGGCTCGGAGGGTTGCAGCTCCTCGGTCATGCCCAGATAGCCGCAGGCCAGCGAGGCCGCGATGGCAAGATAGGGGTTGGCATCCGCGCCGCCGACGCGGTTCTCGACGCGCCGTGCTTCCGGCTCGGACACCGGCACCCGCAAACCGGCAGTGCGGTTGTCGTAGCCCCAATGCACGTTGATGGGCGCCAGCTGCTGGCGCGTGATGCGGCGGTAGGAGTTCACGTTGGGCGCGAACAATGCCATCGCGGCCGGCAGGTACTTCTGCAGACCGGCGATATGCCAGAAGAACAGCTCCGAGGGCGTGCCGTCCTTGTTGCTGAACACGTTCTTGCCGGTCTTCTTGTCGACGATGCTCTGGTGGATGTGCATGGCGCTGCCCGGTTCCTTGCCATGCGGCTTGGCCATGAACGTGGTGTACATCTTGTGGCGCAGCGCCGCCTCGCGCGCAGTGCGCTTGAACAGGAAGGCCTGGTCGGCAAGATCCAGCGGATTGCCGTGCAGCAGGTTGATCTCCATCTGCGCCGGACCATCCTCGTGGATCAGTGTGTCGATCTCGATGTCCTGCGCCTCGCAGAAGGCATAGATGTCGTCGAACAGTGGATCGAACTCGTTCACCGCCGCGATGCTATAGCTCTGCCGGCCGGGTTCGGCGCGGCCCGAGCGGCCGATGGGCGGCTTGAGTGGATAGTCCGCGTCGATGTTCGGCTCGATGAGGTAGAACTCCAGCTCCGGTGCAATCACCGGATCCCAGCCGCGCGCTGCATAGAGGTCGAGGATGTTGCGCAGCACCTGGCGCGGCGCCATGGTCACGCTGCGGCCATCGGAGTAGAAGCAGTCGTGGATCACCTGTGCCGTGGGCTCCGCCGCCCAGGGCACCACGCGCACCGTGCGCGTATCCGGCTTGAGCACGATGTCGATCTCGGCCGGACTCATCGCCGCGCTGCTGTCGGCCGGATAATCCCCAGTCACCGTCTGCAGGAAGATGCTTTCCGGCAGCTTCATGCCCTCGTCGGCGGCGAACTTCTTTGCTGGCATGATCTTGCCGCGCGCAATGCCCGCCATGTCCGGCACGATGGCCTCGACCTCGGAGATGCCGCGTTCGCGGAAGAATTGATGAATGTCATTGGTCATGGGTCACCTGTCGTTGCTCGGCGGCGCGCGCGCGTGCTGCGTCG
>DATKBK010000323.1:0-2002 GCA_035514045.1 Steroidobacteraceae bacterium
ATGATCTCGCTGGTGGACGAGACCGACCGCAAGCTGCTGAAGGATCCGGTGGAGCTGGCGCTGCGCGGCGCCAGCAGTTTCGGCCTCGGCCGCCGCGCCTTCCTGCTGTCCCGCCAGGCCGGTTCCGAGCGCTCCATCGAACTGACCGTGACACCGCTTAAGAACAGCGACAACGGCGCCGAAGAGATCATCGGTGCGGTGGTGCTGCTGCATGATGTGACCGAACTGCGCGGCATCACGCGGCAGATGTCCTACCAGGCCACCCACGATGCGCTCACCGGCCTGATCAACCGCCGCGAGTTCGAGCGTCGATTGGCCGAGGCGCTCGGTGCCGCCCGCGAAGGCGCGGCGCATCACGTGCTGTGTTTCATCGACCTGGATCATTTCAAGGTGGTCAATGACACCAGTGGCCATCAGGCGGGCGATGCACTGCTGCGCGAAGCGGCCAAGCTGATGCGCGAGGCCGTGCGCGACTCCGATACGGTGGCGCGCGTGGGGGGCGACGAGTTCGCGCTGCTGCTGCCCGGCTGTCCGCTCGAGAAAGGCCGGCAGATCGCCGATGACCTGGCCCGCGCCGTGGGCGAGCACCGCTTCGTGTGGAAGGACCGCATCCACAGCATCGGCACCAGCATCGGCCTGGTGGAGCTGGCGCGCGACAGCGGCGGGGTCGAGGAAGTCATGGCCGCCGCCGATTCGGCCTGCTACGTGGCCAAGAAGCGTGGCGACGGCAATGTGGCCGTGTACTCGGTGCGCGACGAAATCACGGCGCGCCACAATGGCGACATCCAGTGGTTGCGCACCCTGCAGGCGGCGCTGCGCGGCAACACCTTCCGCCTGTTCTGGCAACCGATCGTGCCGGCCTGGGGCCCGGATGAGTCGGGACCTTCGATGGAAGTGCTGGTGCGGCTGGCCAACGAGGCAGGCCAGGAACTCTCGCCGGTGGAGCTGGTGCGTGCCGCCGAACGCTACCGGCTCATGGGACTGGTGGACCGGTGGGTGGTGCAGACAACCTTCACCGCACTGGGGCGCGGCGCGATCGTGCTCGAGGGCAAGCACTCGGTGGCGCTGAACATTTCCGGCCAGACACTGGCCGATGCGCAGTTCCTTGATTTCGTGGTCGAGTGCTTCGATCGCAGCGGCGTCGACCCGGCACAGATCTGCTTCGAGATCTCCGAGAACGATGTGGTCGCCAACCTTGAGGCCGCGCGGCGTTTTGTGGCGGTGCTGCATGGCATGGGCAGCCAGTTCGCGCTGGATGACTTCGGCAGCGATATCGGCTCGTTCTCCTCGCTGAAGAACCTGCCGATGGACTATCTGAAGATCGACGGCTCGTTCATGCAGAACCTGGCGCGCGACAGCGTCAACCAGGCCATGGTCACGGCCACCATCAAGCTGGCCCGGTCGCTGAACTTCAAGGTGATCGCCGAGCAGGTGGAGGATGCGGCCGGCCTCGACGCGGCGCGCAGCATCGGCGTCGATTATGTGCAGGGGTTCGCAGTCGGCAGACCCAAGCCGCTGAATCTGGCTGCCTGAGCCGCGTCACGCTGCGTTGCTGGAAGGTGTTGCCGTCGATCCGCCAGGCGGCGGGATGCCAAGCCACGCGGCAGCACCGGGACTGATCCGCAGCAGCACCAGGTCAATCAGCCACAACACCACCAGTGACGCTGCCAGCAGCGGCAGCAGCACGCCGGCGATTCTACTGCCGCGGCGGCGTTTTGCATGGCAACCGATTGACATAAAATCGACTTGCGAAGAACCCCACCGAGCAATATCTTGTGGGCGCCAGCGGTGCCTACCCCAACCCCTAGTGGTTGGGTGGGCTCAAAGGAACTCCGGTCTCGCAGTGCCGAAAACCCCTTCCGCAGCCGTTCGAAACCGTCTGTCAAGCCCGGCGGCGAACGTTTTTTTGGGCTTTCGTGGGAGCCGGACAACAACCATGCACGCTGAAACCCCTGCCGCCAAGGTCGCCGCGCCGCGCGCCGCCTCACCCGCCCAGAACGAT
>DATKBK010000324.1:0-11686 GCA_035514045.1 Steroidobacteraceae bacterium
CGGGCAGGCTGGTGCCGCCCTGCAGCGCATAGCCCATGCTCATCGAAGAATCGTTGAAATCCGCCTCCGGCCCGAAGCTAAACAGCGGGTTCTCGCCGCGGGCGGCCACGGTGCGGATATGCGCCGCGACGGCGCCATCGGCATCGAGCTTTGCCTCGTCCATGCCGGTGGCCCAGAAGTCGGCCACGATCTTCTCGATGCCGGTGGGACTGGTCTTGAGCGCAACCTGCGTCGCCAGCTGCTGCTGCACCTGCAGCGAGCGCTCGGCCAGCACATTGAAGGCGCCCCAGCGGGTCTGGTCGCCGGGGATGGGATTGGCTGCCAGCCACTTGCCGTTGGTGCGTGCGCCCAGGTCGACGCAGGCGCTGATCGCCGGATCAATGTCGGTTGCGGCGAAACGGATGGGCCGCAGCAGCTGCCCCTCGTCCAGGCTGAAGCCGGGGTCCACGGCGGCGGCGGCATCCGGTGCCTGTTTCTGGCAACCCGTCAGGGCCAGCAGTACGGCGGCGGCAACGGCGGGTGCAAGACACAGGCGGGCATTCGGGACGGACATGCGCGTGGGGCTCCTGGCGGGCGTGGCTCTTCGACGGTGGTGGGCGGAAGTGTAGCGGCAGGGCAAAGCTTTACTCAAAGGCGGCCGGCGGCCATGCCAGAATCCGCGCCCATGAGCGCGCAACTGTTCGTCATCTCCGCCCCTTCTGGCGCCGGCAAGACCAGCCTGGTCAAGGTCCTGCGCGAGCGCCTGCCAGACCTGAAGGTGTCCACCTCGCACACCACCCGCCCGCCGCGCCCCAACGAGGAGGATGGCCGGGAGTACTACTTCGTCCGCCCGGCCGAGTTCGAACAACTGGCCGCCTCCGGCGCCTTCCTCGAGCACGCCCGGGTGTTCGACAACCTCTATGGCACCAGCCGGGCGCAGCTGGAGCAGAAGCTTGCCGCCGGCTTCGATGTGGTGCTGGAGATTGACTGGCAGGGTGCCCGCCAGGTGCGCGCCGCCCTGCCCGGCTGCCGCAGCATTTTCATCCTGCCCCCATCCCGCGAGTCGCTGCGCCAGCGGCTCACCGCCCGCGCCACCGACAGCCCGGCCGTGATCGAGCGGCGCCTGGCCGATGCCGTGGCCGACATGTCGCACTGGCAGGAATTCGAGTACGTGGTGGTCAATGACGACTTCGACCGCGCCGTGGAGGCCCTCGCCGCAATCGTTGCCGGCCGGGGCGAGGCATCGGCGGCCGGACGCCCGGAACTGGCCCCGGTGCTGGCGAATCTGCTAGAATTTACAACCGCTTAAGCAAGCTCTCCCACCTGGAAACTCATGGCCCGCGTAACCGTCGAAGACTGCCTGCCGAACGTCGAGAACATCTTCCAGCTGGTGCTGCTGGCCTCCGCCCGCGCCCGTCGCCTCGCCAATGGCGCCGAGCCCACCGTGCCGGTCGACAACGACAAGGTCACGGTGATCGCCCTGCGCGAGATCGCCGAGGGCAACATCACCGCCGAGATGCTGCTCGAGCCGGAGCCGATGCCCGAACCCATCGTCAACGACATCGACGCGCAGCTCGAGAATTTCCGCGCGCCGCAGTTCGGCCTGGTCGGGGAGTAAGCCCGCCCTCATATGGACTATGCGTCATCGCTGCTCGGCCTGATTCCAGGCACCAGCGCCAGGCGCACCCCGGGGCTCAAGGAACTGCTCGCCAAGACCGAGCTGTACCTTCCGCCCGAGCAGGTTGAACGCATCCGTGACGCCGCCGAGTTCGGCGCCACGGCCCACCAGGGACAAAAACGCCTCTCCGGCGAACCCTACATCGCGCATCCGCTGGCCGCCGCGCAGCTGCTGGCCGACCTGCACCTGGACGCTGACACCATCATCAGCGCCATCCTGCACGATGTCATCGAAGATACCGCCACGCCCAAGGACGAGATCGCGCGCCGCTTCGGCGCCGACGTGGCCGAAATCGTCGACGGTGTCACCAAGCTCGACCAGATCAAGTTCAAGAGCCGCGAGGAAGCGCAGGCCGAGTCGTTCCGCAAAATGCTGCTGGCCATGGTGCGTGACCTGCGCGTCATCATGGTCAAGCTCGCCGACCGCACCCACAACATGCGCACCATCGGCGCCATGTCGGTGCCCAGGCGCCGCCAGGTGGCGCGCGAGACGCTGGACATCTACGCGCCGGTGGCCGAGCGGCTGGGGCTGTACAAGATCAAGCTGGAGCTGGAAGACTTGGGCTTCCGCGCGCTGTATCCGCAGCGCTACCGGGTGATCGAACGCGCGCTGAAGAAGGCGCGCGGCAACCAGAAGGAATTCCTCGGCAAGATCGAGAAGGTGCTGCAGGAGGCGCTGGAAAAAGCCGGCATCCCGGGTACGGTGGAGTCGCGCGAGAAGCATCTGTACAGCATCTATAAAAAAATGCGCCGTAAGCGCTCGATGCTGGCGCAGGTGGTCGATGTATACGGCCTGCGCATCCTGGTCGATTCGCCCGACACCTGCTATCGCACGCTGGGCGTGGTGCATGCCGCCTACCGCCCCATGCCGGGCCGCTTCAAGGACTACATCGCGATCCCGCGCGTCAACGGCTACCAGTCGCTGCACACCACGCTGTTCGGGCCCAATGGCGTGCCGATCGAGGTGCAGATCCGCACCGGCGACATGCACTCGGTGGCCGAAGCCGGCGTGGCCTCGCACTGGAAATACAAGGTCGGCGACACCAAGGGCACCGGCACCACCGACTCGGCGCAGCAGGAGCGCGCCCGCGCCTGGATCAGCCACCTGATGGAAATGCAGGCCAGCGGCAACGCCGAGGAATTCATCGAGAGCGTGAAGGTGGACCTGTTCCCGGACAAGGTCTACGTGTTCACGCCCAAGGGCGCCATCCTGCGCCTGCCGCGCGGCTCCACCGTGGTCGACTTCGCGTACGCGGTGCACACCGACATCGGCAATCGCTGCGTGGCGGCCAAGGTGGATCGCCGCCTGTCGCCGCTGCGCACGGTGCTGCGCAATGGCCAGACAGTGCAGATCATCACCGCCAAGGGCGCGTCGCCGAATCCGGCCTGGGTGAACTTCGTCGCCAGCGCCAAGGCGCGCAGCGCCATCCGCCACTATCTGAAGGCGCTGCAACGCTCCGAGGCAGTGGAACTGGGTGCGCAGCTGCTGAACTCGGCGCTGGAGGAGTTCCAGCTCAGCGTCGAGAAGATCGAGCCGGCCGCCATGAAACAGGCGCTGCTGGAGTTCAACATCAAGGATCGTGACGAATTGCTGGCGCAGCTCGGCCTGGGAGAGCGGCTGGCGCCGCTGGTGGCGCGGCGCCTGCTGCCAAGCGGCCATGACGACAAGGGCAAGATCACCCCGCTCACCGTGGCTGGCACTGAAGGGCTGCTGGTCACCTATGCGCGCTGCTGCCGGCCCATACCGGACGATCCCATCATCGCCTTCCTGTCGGCCGGGCGCGGCATCGTGATCCACCGCGAGGCCTGCGGCAACGTCGAGGATTTCCACAAGCATCCGGAGAAGTGGCAGCCGGTCACCTGGCAGCAGAACCTCACGCGCTACTTCAGTGCCGAGGTGCACATCGAGGCGGCCAACAAGATCGGCATGCTGGCCAGCGTGTCGGCCGCCATCGCCGGCACCGATACCAATATCGGCCAGGCCTCAGTGGAATCGCGTGACGGTGATGTGTCGCTGATCAAGCTCGACGTGGAAGTGAAAGATCGCATGCATCTGGCACGCGTGGTGCGTACCATCCGCCAGATGCCCGAAGTGCTGCGCGTATCGCGCTACCTGGCATCGCGCCGGAGCCGCGAAGAAGAATGAAGCAGATCATCAGCACGCCCCATGCCCCGAGCGCCATCGGCACCTACTCGCAGGCCGTGAAGGTCGGCAGCACCGTGTGGTGTTCGGGCCAGATCCCGCTTGACCCGGTCACCATGCAGTTGGTCAGCGGCGACATCGACGCCGAGATCACGCGCGTGTTTGATAACCTCAAGGCCGTGGCCGATGCAGCCGGCGGCACGCTCGACCACGCGGTGAAGTTCACCGTCTATCTCACCGACCTCGCCCACTTCACCCGGGTCAACGAGATCATGGCCAGTTATGTCGCCCAACCCTACCCTGCCCGCGCCGCCGTGCAGGTGGCGGCCCTGCCGCGCGGCGCCCGCGTGGAAGTGGAGTGCGTGCTGAGCCTGTAGCGGAAGCGGCCGCCAGCGCCGATCCGCTGTTCCTGCTTCCCGCCCGTTACGAGGACCGCACCCGGGTCACGCCACTGGGCGCGCTGTCTGCCGGCATGCGCGCGGTGGTGGAAGGCGAGGTGCAGCTGGCCGATGTGGTGTTCCGTCGCCGCCGCTCGTTGCTGGTGAAACTCTCCGATGGCTCGGGCTTTCTCACCTTGCGATTCTTTTATTTTTCGCGCACGCAGCAGCTGGGCCTGGCCCGCGGCACGCGGCTGCGCTGCATTGGCGAGGTGCGTCGCGGCCCGCAGGGCCTGGAGATGGTCCATCCCGAGTACCGCCATCTCGGCGCTGAAGCCGCGCCGCTGGACGATCGGCTCACGCCCATCTATCCACTGACCGAGGGTCAGACCCAGGGCCGGGTGCGCGCGCAGGTGAATCGCGCCCTGGCCAGGCTGGCCGCGAATCCAGCCGAGGACCTGCTGCCGCCCGGCATCGTCACGCGCCTGCAATTGCCCGCACTGCGCGAGGCGCTGGAGTTCATGCACCACCCGCCGGTGGGCACCTCACTCGAATCACTCGCCGCCGGCCGGCATCCCGCGCAGCGGCGGCTGGCCTTCGAGGAACTGCTTGCCCACCAGCTATCGCTGGCACAACTGAAGCAGCGCGTGCAATCCGAGCCGGCCCAGGCCTTGAGCGATGCGGCCGGTCTCGCCACGCGCTTCATCGGCTCGCTGCCCTGGCGCCTCACCGGTGCGCAGGCGCGGGTGCTGGACGAGGTCACCGCCGACCTCGCACAGCAGCGTCCGATGATGCGGCTGGTGCAGGGCGATGTGGGCTGCGGCAAGACCGTGGTGGCCGCCGCCGCCGCCGCCATCGCCGTGGGCAGCGGCGCGCAGGCGGCGCTGATGGCGCCCACCGAACTGCTGGCCGAACAGCACTGGCGCTCGCTGGATGCCTGGTTCCGGCCGCTGGGGCTCATGGTGGTGCTGCTCACCGGTTCGCAGCCCGCGCGCACCCGGCGCAGCGCGCTCGAGGCGGTGGCCAGCGGCGAGGCGCAGCTCGCCGTCGGCACGCATGCGCTGTTCCAGCAGGGCGTGAGCTTCCGCCAGCTCGCGCTGGCCATCGTCGACGAGCAGCACCGGTTCGGCGTGCAGCAGCGCATGCAGCTGAAGCAGAAAGGCGAAGGCGATGGCCGCACGCCCCACCAGCTGATCATGACCGCCACCCCCATCCCGCGCACGCTGGCGATGACCGCCTACGCCGATCTGGATGTCTCTGTCATCGACGAGCTGCCACCGGGCCGTACACCCATCCGCACCGTGGTGTTGCCCGAAGAGCGGCGCGCCGAAGTGATCGCGCGGGTCCACGCCAACTGCCGTGACGGCCGGCAGGCCTACTGGGTGTGCACACTGATCGACGAATCCGAAGAGTTGCGCGCCCAGGCTGCAGAGGAGACTGCAGCTCGCCTGACCGAGGCGCTGCCCGAACTGCGTATCGGCCTGATCCACGGCCGCATGCCGCCCAGGCCGAAGGACAAGGCCATGCAGGAATTCAAGGCTGGCAGGACGCAACTGCTGGTAGCCACCACGGTGATCGAGGTGGGCGTGGACGTGCCCAACGCCAGCCTGATGGTGATCGAGAATGCCGAGCGCATGGGACTGGCGCAGCTGCACCAGTTACGCGGTCGGGTCGGCCGCGGCGCGCGCGAGTCCTTCTGCACCCTGCTCTATTCCGCCCGCCTGTCGCCGCTGGCGCGCGCGCGCCTGGAGACCCTGCGCGACACCAACGACGGCTTCGCCATCGCGCAGAAGGACCTGGAACTGCGCGGTCCCGGCGAGCTGCTGGGCACCCGCCAAACCGGCCTCGCCGCGCTGAAGGTGGCCGACCTCATCCGCGACGCCGATCTGCTGCCACAGGTACGCTCGACCGCAGAACAGCTGCTGCGCGACAATGCCGCCTGCATCGCGCCCCTCACCCGGCGCTGGATCGGAACCGCGGAAGGCTATGGCCGCATTGGTTAAGGACATCCGCTACGGCTGGGCCGGCGCGCCGCTGCTGCGGAGGGCGCTCCGCTACGCGCAGCTGATGCGCCTGGACCGGCCGATCGGCATTGGCCTCTTGCTGTGGCCCACGCTGTGGGCATTGTGGATCGCCGCGCGCGGCCTGCCGGGCGAGCCGCAAACCCCCGCCGCGAAGCTGCTGTGGATCTTCATCGCCGGCACCGTGGTGATGCGCTCGGCCGGCTGCGTCATCAACGACTTCGCCGACCGCGACATCGACCCGCAGGTGCGGCGCACCCGCGGCCGCCCACTGGCGCAGCGCGTGGTCTCGCCCTTCGAGGCGCTGGCGCTATTCGCCGTGCTGGTACTGCTCGCGCTGTGGCTGGTCACGCGACTGGACTGGAAGACCGTGCAGTTCGCCTTCATCGGCGCCGCGCTCACGGTGAGCTATCCGTTCATGAAACGATTCTCTCCGCTGCCGCAGTTCTATCTGGGCGCGGCCTTCGGCTGGGCCGTGCCCATGGCCTTCGTCGCCACGCTGGGCGGCGTGCCGCAGGCCGGCTGGCTGCTGTTCCTGGTCACGGTGGTCTGGGCTGGCGTCTACGACACCCAGTACGCCATGGTCGATCGCGACGATGACCTGAAGATCGGCGTCGAATCCACCGCCATAACCTTCGGCGAGATGGATCGCATCCTGGTCGGCGCCATGCAACTGATGGTGCTGGGCGGCCTGGCACTGGCCGGCCATATGCTGCTGCTGCAATGGCCGTTCTGGCTGGCGCTGGCCGGCGCCGCGGGGCTGTTCGGCTGGCAGCAGTGGCTGATCCGCCATCGCGAGCGCGATGCCTGCTTCAAGGCCTTCCTGAACAACAACTGGGTGGGACTGCTGGTGCTGGCAGGGATCATCGCCGGCTGATGAGCACGGCGGCGCCGGCCGGTGCCGGCGCCGCCCCGAAATCCACTCGGGCTTCCCGTCAGAAGTTGCGCGTGAAGCTCACATACACCTCACGCGGACGACCTGGCTGGCCCTGGGTGGTCGGCTGGCCGAATGCCGTGAGGTCGAACTTGTTGAGGTAGTACTGCTTGTCGGTCACGTTCGTGGCGCCCGGCGATGGTCCAGTCGCGCCCCGGATTGGCCCACTCCAGGCGGGCATTGAGCAGCCCGTACCCGCCGGAACAGCTCGCCTCGGGGAAGGCTGCGGTCGAGCGGATGGGGCCGGTGCATACCCTCGCCTGCCGGTAGAGATCCATTCGTGGCGTCAGCGTACCGCCGTCAGCCAGGCTCATGACATAGGAGGCTCCCACAGCCCAGTTCAAGTCCGGCACATAGGAGGGCGTGCTCGACAGGACGGTGGGGTCGTCGTTGATGTCCGGCGAATTCCAGTTCAGCATGCCGTAGGCGCCGCTGATCGTCAGGGCCCGGATGGGCTGCCAGAGCACCTCCACCTCGCCGCCTTTCACCTTGCCCGGCGTGTTGTTGTAGAAGGTGCGCGAAACAGTGGTCATGCACCAGTTGCCAAGCGAGTCCTGCACGGCGCCCGGGGTGTTGGCCGGCACGGTGTTGTATTGCGGTGGCGGGCCCAGACTCACCAGGATGCACTCCGTGCCTCCCACCGGCAGGATGCGCTTGCTCCAGTCGGTGTAGAACACCGCGGCGTTCACGCGCAGGTGGCGATCGAACAGGTCGGCCTTTACACCCAGCTCGAAGGCGGTCGATTCCTCCTGGTCCACCGCCACGACCTGGGTCGCCTGGAACGGCCGCGGGTTGTAGCTGCCGGGTCGATAGCCAGTAGCGGCGCTGGCATAGGTCATCACGTCGTCGTTGAGCTGCAGGTCCAGACCGATCCGCCAGTCCAGCTTGTCACCCGCGACCACGACGTTCGGGTTCTGCACCCGCGTGTTGTCGAAGTTGACGACCTTCTTGTCGTCCGAGTAGCGCAGGCCTGCCGTCAGCGACAGCGCGTCGGTCAGGCTGAACACGCTATGCGCAAACAGGGAGTAGTTCCGGCTGTCATGCGCATTGTGCGCATTGACGAACGGCGAGCTGGGATCAGTCGGCGCGACGCCGTCGAGAATCAGGCTGAGGAACGGAATGCTGACGACCTGGTCGTTGATGGATGTGCCGTCGTAGTAGAATCCGCCAACAGTCCAGTCCGCCCGCCCCAGGGCCGTGCCGCTGAAACGCAGCTCGATGGTCTGGAAGTCGACGGTCTGGATACCGTACGTCTGCTGGACATTCAGCGGCGAACCGTCGTTGTCGGACACGAGGGTGGCGGTCATATCCGTGTGGGCCCCGATCAGCGTTGCGGTCACCGCATCGGTCAGCTGCAAGGAGGCCTGCCCCGACACCGACCACTTGTCCATTGTGTTGCGCGGATCGAACGTCAGGCCGCTCTGGGGATCGCGGTAGGTGGCGTAGGTGACATATGGGTTGGGCGGAAGGAAGCGCGTGTCGTAAGGCACCGCGGGATTCAATGACCAGGGGCTGCCCACCGCCACGTTGGTGAGCGTGTCGGCCCTGGGTTCCGCATTCGAGTTCAGCACTTCACCGGTAACACTGGCCTCGAAGCGGTCGCTGGCCAGCCAGCGCAGCGTGCCGCGCGCGCCAAGAACATCCTCCCCGCCCTGCGTGCCCGTCTTGCAGCCGCGCCCCTGGTTGACCGGCATGACCGGCAGCGTCCCGGACTGGGCAGGGAAGGCGCAGGTAAAGTCGATCACATCCTGGTAGCCGCCGCGGCTGGTCGACACACCGGTCACCCGTGCGAACAGGTTGTCGGTCAGCGAGAAGTCATAGGAGGCGCGCAGGTCGACCCGGTCGTTCTCGCCAACCGTCACGCTGATCGAGCCGGAGTCGTCGCCCGTCGGTTGTCTGGTGACGAAGCGGACCGCACCGCCGATGGAACCGCGGCCGAACAACGTGCCCTGCGGGCCGCGCAGCACCTCGACCCGCTCCAGGTCCAGCAGCTCGATCGAGGAGCCCAGCGTGACCGGGTGGTAGACCTTGTCGACATAGATGCCAACGCCGGGCTCGAAGGCGAAGTCGAAGTCGTTCTGGCCTATGCCGCGCATGAAGGCAGTCATGGTGTTGCCGAACGCCGCCTGGGCGGGGCGGAATGACGCGTTCGGTACCGCGTAGGCAATCTCGTATGCCGAGGATACGGCGCGCGCTTCGAGCTCCTCGGCGGTCACGACCGTGATCGCAATGGGCGTTTCCTGCAGCGACTCCGCACGGTACTGCGCGGTGACGATGACCTCCTCGAGCTCGATCAGGTCGTCTTCGGCGGCATGGCCAACGGTCGCGCCAACGCCACAGGCGCCTGCCAGCGTGGCGAAGGTGGCGCGCCGCAGCGCCCGGCGGACGGATTGTTGTACTGGATTGGACATTTTTTGATCCCCCAAGGCGAAATCTAGAATTTCCGCGGGATCTGCGCTGGTCACTGAGACAAAGTCGCGACAGGCGGCACGATCCCATGCACGGCTGTCTGCATCCAGCGCGTGGTGCAGATTGTTTGCACTCGCTATCGAATGCGCAAGATGGCGACCGTACCGTTGTCTTGTAGGAATTTGGCTGACGAGAGAACCCGCGCTCCGTGCTTTAACGCGTGTTCAGCGTGCTGGAGGCCCGTGACAAGGGGCTGCGGAAATTGTTGCGTGCAGCACGAGCCGACCAGGCGAGAAAAACGACGCTCATGCACATCAGAAACTTTCAGACGCGATGCTGCGCTGCACGCAACGACGCTCTGGCCGATCAGAAAGTTTCAGGCCCGGCGCAGCGCCCGATTCAGTGCCAGCGTCGCCAGCAGCAGCAGTGCTGCACCCGCGTTGTGTGCCGTGGCCAGCCACAGCGGAAATCCGCGCAACACCATGTAGATACCAAAGGCCAGTTGTAGCGCCAGCGCCGCGAGCACCAGGACAGCCGCGAGGCGGCTGTTGCCTTCACGTCGCAACGCCAGCGTCAGCACCGAAGCAACCAGCAGCGCCAGCGTCGCCACGATGGCGCCGAGCCGGTGGGAAAAATGGATGGCCACGCGCGCCGGATGATCGAGCACGCCGCCCTCGTAGTTGATGCCGAGGCCGCGCCACAGCACGAAGCCCTCGCCATAGTCGGCCTCGGGCCACCATGACGCCTGACAACGCGGCAGGTCCGGGCAGGCCACCGCCGCGTAGTTGGTGCTGGTCCAGCCGCCCAGCAGGATCTGCACCGCCAGCGCGACCAGTGCGAGCAGCGCCAGCCGCCGCAACGCCAGCGGCGCCGGCAGGAACAGCGCCGCGGCACTGCCGCCGCCGCGCGCCTTGAGCGTGCCGGACCAGGGGTCGGAGGAGCGCCGCCGCAGCGTGAGCCACAGCCACCACAACATCGACAGCGTCAGCATGCCGAACGCCAGGTGCAACGTGACGATGAGCGGCTTGAGCAGCAGCGTCACCGTCCACATGCCGAGCAGCCCCTGGAAGGTCACCAAGCCCACCAGCGCCAGCGGCAATGCCACCGGCACGCCGGTGTGGCGCCGCCAGCGCACCGCGAAGAAAGCGATCACGAGGATCAACAGGCCCAGCGTCGTGGCGCCGTAGCGATGGATCATCTCGTTCCACGCCTTGCCCGCATGCACCTCGGCATCAATGCGGCCGGCGGCCGCTGCCTCGGCGGCCCCCGCCGGCGTCACGTGCCCGTAGCATCCGGGCCAGTCGGGACAACCCAGCCCGGCGTCGGTGAGACGCACGTACGCGCCGAACACCACCACGCAGAACGCCAGCAGCGTGGCGGCGAGTGCCAGGCGGCGAAGCACGATGATGCTGCGATGCATGGGCTCAACCCACCTGTGACAGCTTGAGCAGCTTCTTCAGGTCATCGAGCAGGCCACGCGGGTTCTCGCGGGTATCGAAACGCAGCACAATGTTCTGCAGCGGGTCGATCACGAACAGGTGATGCGAATGATCGCCGGGCGGCAGCTGTGCCAGCAGCTCCGCGCGGGTCGCAGGCTCAGCCAGGTCGAGGATCAGGATGCCCTCGTGCTCGGCATCGAGAAAGGCCCGGTCGCAACAGTTTGCGGTGTCGAGCAGCGCACGATTGACGCGCCACAGGTCCTTGTTGAGCAGCAGGTGCGTCTGGCGCGCGATGTACAACGCGTGCCGGCAGGCCTCGCCGCAGGCGCCATCGCCCACGTAGACCAGCGCCCACTTGCCTTGCAGCTGCTGCGCGCTCGCCGGCAGCTGCCGCATCGGCTGCAGCAGCTGCCCGTGGTTGGTGCCGCCCGCCGGTCGCCACTCCATGCCGTAGTAGAGGAAGAACGACGTGGCCACCGGCAGAAAGAACAGGGCCAGCAGCAGATACAGGATGCGCCGCTGGGGCTTGGGCGAAACAGACTCAGGCATGTCTCTTCTTCAGGTTGAAACCAATGAACAGGGTGAGCAGCAGCAGCGCAAATGCCCACCATTGCACCGCATAGCCGATGTGCCGCTCCGGTGCGAGGCCCGGGGGCTGCCAGTCCCGAAGATACCCGGGACCCGAATCAGCATCCAGCAACAGCATG
>DATKBK010000325.1:0-3422 GCA_035514045.1 Steroidobacteraceae bacterium
GCTCCCGTGGCCACGGCCCCGGCCTGCACCAGACCTGCGATATGCCACTTGCCGAATGCGGCAGTGCTGTAGCCGCCTTTCTCCTTCAGGTCGCGGACGAAGGAGTGGTGGTTCTGGGTCAGGTAGCCGGTGTAGTCCAGCACGCCGGTCTTGACCGGATACAGGCCGCTGAGAATCGATGCACGGGTGTTGGCGCAGAAGGGCTGCGCCCAGGCCTGCATGAAGCGCATGCCGCCGCCGGCGAGGGCATTGAGCGTGGGAGTGGAGGCGGGCTTGCCCTCGATCTGGCGGTAGTCGGGATGGTTATGCCCGGACGGCCCGTACTGCGCCAGCAGGCCTTCGATGAGCCCGGGGGACATGTCGCTGGTCACGTCGACACCGATGTCGTCGCTGATGATCAGCAGGATGTTGGGGCGTTGCGGCGGTGCCGCGGCCTGCGCCGGTGCGCGAGTGGCCGGTGCGCAGGCCGCAACTACGAGCAGCGCCAGCAGCGCGGTCAGGCAATGGGATGCGCTGACCGGATGCATTCGAATCATGTGTATCTAGAAGTTGTAGGTGGCGCTCAGCGACAGCATGCGCGGCCGGGCGTTGATGATCTCCGCATACCCTGACGCGGTGCCGAGCGACGACGTGCCGGCCACCGGATACAGCTTGTCGCCCATGTTCTGGGCATTCAGCGCCACCCGCCACTGCGAGTCCGGTGACTGGACGCTGACGGAGCCGCTGTAGATCGTTACGCCGCCCGTCTGCGAGATCTCGGCCGAATTGCCGGCATCGAAGAACTGGGCGCCGGTGTAGCTGCTGTCCACGCGCGGAATCACCTGCCAGCCATTGCCCAGCGTGAACGTGTATCCAAGGCCGACATGGGTGGTCCACTCCGGCGTGAACGGCAGGCGACTGTTGATCGTGGCCGTGGCCGAGGGGGTCACGCTGCCGAAGGGCGGCGGATCGGTGACGCTGTCGAAGCCCGAATCCAGGTAGCCCACGCTGGCATCAACCTGCAGCCGGCTGGTGGGCAGCCAGGCAACCTCCAGCTCACCACCGTCGATCGATGCCTTGCCGGCATTGAACAGCAAGGGCACGACGCCGAGCCGGTAGGTCATCTGGATGTCGTCGTAGGTAGTGGTGAACAGGGCCATGTTCACGCGCAGGCCGCGCATGGGGGTGAGCTTCGTGCCCAGCTCCCAGGTGGTGGCGGTTTCGGCACCGAAGGAGATCGGCGCATTGCCTGGCGGCGCCGCGTTGTAGTGCTGGTTGAAGCCGCCGCTCTTGAAGCCTTCCGAGTAGCTCACATAGGTCATCGCGTTGTCGGTCCAGCGGTACTGGGCGCTGCCTGACAGCGTGGTGTCCGAGAAATCGATCTTGTACGGGGTGGTTCCGAGGAACAGACAGCCGGTCTGGGTGTTCGGAGCGCCGGCGAAGGGGCACAGCGCGGTGGGCGGGGTCGCAGGCTCCGGTGCAGTGGCCGGGGATACATTGAACATCGTGCCCTGCAGCGACTTCGTTTCGTCGGTGTAGCGCAGGCCCGCGGTGGCGCTCAGGCGATCGGTGAAGCTCCAGGTCCACTCCGTGAATGCGGCCTTGGCCTTGCTGCCAAGCGTGACCCGCTGCGTGTCGTACGAGGTGCCCGGGTTGGAGAGGTCGACCAGCACGCGGTCGAAGGTGTCTTCGTCAAAGTAGTAGAGGCCCACCACGCCATCGAGCCGCTCGCCACTGTAGAGCGCCTGCAACTCCTGGCTGAACTGGTCGCTGCGGCTGCGGGAGTTGGTATGCAGCACCAGCAGCGGCGTGTTGTCGGCATCGCGGGCGCCGGCCCAGCGCAGCCTGCGGTCGGCGGTGATCGACTTGAACGACCAGGTGTCATTGGCATCCCAGATGCCCACCAGCGACGCGCCGCGATTGCGCAGTTCGCTGAACGCCGGTGCGGTACCGCCATTGGTGAACTCACCCAGATACTGCGCGTCGTTGCCGCAGCGCGGGTCGGCCGTGGGGCCGACGAGGGTGGGAGGTGGCAGGCCGTCCTGGATATCCGGGCAACCCGCGTTGATGCTCCCCACGCCCACGAACAGCGCTGCCTCGTTCATGGAGTGGAACACGAACGGCGAGCCGTTCTCGTCTTCGCGCGCGGCATCGAAGCGCAGCGTAAGGGACACATCGTCCCGCGGCCGGTAGCGCAGCGCGATCTGGCCGTTGCGCGAGTTCTCGTCGCCCAGGTCGGTGTCATCGAAAGGGCGATCGACATAGCCGTCGCGCTTGCGCAAGCCGCCGGAGATGCGTGCCGACCACTGTTCGCCATCGAGCAGGTCGTAGGCGCCGAAGATGTCGAACAGCTTGTCTTCGCCGACCGAGGCCCGCAGCGTGTGACCTGCGCCTTCGCCGGGACCATTGGTGGTGAGCAGTACCGCGCCGCCAATGGTGTTGCGGCCGAACAGCGTGCCCTGCGGGCCGCGCAGCACCTGGGTCATGGCGATGTCGCGCATCTCCATGGCGCCACCCACCGAGCGGCCCATGTAGACATCGTCAATGTACAGGCCCACGCCGGGATCGACGGCGGGCGTGGCGTCGGTCTGGCCGATGCCGCGGATGAACACCTGCGCGGCGGAGTTGTTGCCGGTCAGCGTGCCGTAGCTGTGGAACTGCAGGTTCGGCACGATCTTGTCGAGGTCCGTGGTGCCGGCGATCTGCATGCTGTCGAGCATCTCGCTGGTGATCACTGTCACGGCGACGGGAGTGTCCTGCAGGCTCTCTTCGCGGCGGCGGGCCGTGACCACGATCTCCTCGAGCTCCACGGCCGCATCGGTCGTCTGCGGGCTGGCGGCCGCCTGCGCGACGCCCGCCTGGAAAGACAGTATGCCGAGAACGCCAAGGCTGGTCAGGGCGCAGCCAAGACCGGTACGGGCAATTGTTCCGACGATACGCATGATGGACCTCTTGTCCTGGTGATACGGCGACGCGAGAGCGGCGGGTACTCTGGATGATTTGTAGGTGCTACATACCAATTACGTTGAATGCGCGCTGCTACTCGGCTGCCGCAGGCGCCGAGCCTGCGGCACCTGGCCCACCTGCAGCGCCCCGCGCACCTGGTGCGCGGCGGTTCAGATCCTGGGCCTCCTGCGGCGGCAGGTGGCGGGCCAGTTCCCGTTTGACGTCTTCACGGCCAGGCTGGCCAGCGAGGTTGGTCCACTCGTTGGGATCCTGCCGGCGGTCATACAGTTCTTCGCTGCCATCGGAGTAACGGATGTACTTGTACCGGTCGGACACCACGGCATTGTTGCCGCGACCAGAGGTGGACAACGTGGGGTGATCCCAGGGGGTTGCTGGATTCCTCAGCAGCGGCATCAGGCTGCGGCCCTCCACATGCGCCGGTCGTGTCAGGCCCGCAAGCTCGGCCAGGGTCGGATAGATGTCCATCAGCGACACTG
>DATKBK010000326.1:0-12902 GCA_035514045.1 Steroidobacteraceae bacterium
AGCGCCTTGCCGTCGAGCGTGCCCGTGATGCGCCCGGCCTCCCAGTCGAAGGCGATCTGCTGGCTGGGATCAGCCGAGGAGGTGAAGCTCAGGGGCACAACCCGGTGGTCGACGATGTGGAACTCGCTGCGCTGGACCTGAAGCCCCGGAATCTTCACGCGCGCCAGCAGGCGCGCCCTGACGCGCGAGTGGTAGGCCCAGCGGCCGTCCGGGAGCCGTTCCAGTTCCAGTTCGCCGGTGGCGGCGGGCATGCCGTTCCAGCGGATAGCATAGGTAGCCTTGAACGGTTGCAGATCCTGCGCGGCCAGGCCGGCGACCGGCAGGAACAGCGCCAGGAGCAATGCTCCAGCGCGCTTCATGAAAGCCTCACGGGGTTTGCCAGCGGCGACCCGTCCAGGACAGGTTTGCCGTTGTTCCATTGCAGTCGCCCGCTGGTCAGCCATTCGATCACCATGGGATAAAGCATGTGTTCCCGAGCATGAACCCGGGCTGAAAGGCTGGCAACCGTATCGCCGGGGGCCACCGGCACGACGCATTGCGCGATCAGCGGGCCGCCGTCCAGCTCCGAGGTGACGAAGTGCACGCTGACGCCGTGGTCGGCGTCGCCGGCAGCCAGCGCGCGCGCATGGGTGTGCAACCCCTTGTGGCGCGGCAGCAGCGAAGGGTGGATGTTGAGCATGCGGCCGGCGTAGCCATTGACGAACGCCGCGGACAGCACGCGCATGAATCCGGCGAGGATGACGTAGTCGGCGCCGCTGGCCCTGATGGCCGCAGCAAGGTCGGTCTCGAAGGCGGCCCGGTCGTGACCACCTTCGCCGGTGTATGCGCGGCGATCGACCACCAGCGCCTGCAGCCCCAGTTCGCGGGCGCGCTCGAATCCACCGGCTTCGGGCACGTCGGCAATGACCGCGGCAATGTCCGCCGCAGGTGATCCGGCGGCGCAGGCCCGCGCAATCGCCACCATGTTGCTGCCCGCGCCGGAGACCAGCACGGCGAGGCGTGGGCGCGGGTCAGCCGTCGATGACAACGCCGGCGTTTCCGGAGCGGATCGCGCCGATCAGCGTGGCCTGTTCGCCGGCGGCGGTGAGCAGGGCCAGCGCCTGGTCGACGTGGGCCTGCGGCACCACCGCGATCATGCCGATGCCGCAGTTGAAGGTGCGGTACATCTCGGCGGGCGAAATATTGCCGGTCAGTGCCAGCCAGTCGAACACCGGGTCGCGGTGCCATTTGCCCCGGAGCAGATGCGCCTCGAGTCCGTCGGGCAGCACGCGCGGGATGTTGTCGGTGAGGCCGCCGCCGGTGATATGCGCGAAGGCTGACACGGGCAGCGCCGCGGCCAGCTGCAGCATGCTCTTCACGTAGATGCGGGTGGGTTCGAGCAGCCGATCGAACAGCAGCTGGCCGGCAAGCTGCGTGCGTGCATCGGCGCCGGCCACGGCGATGAGTTTGCGCACCAGGGAATAGCCGTTCGAATGCACACCCGAGGAGGCCATGCCGATGATGGCATCGCCCGCCTTGACGCGGCTGCCGTCCAGTACCTCGCTGCGCTCGACCACGCCCACGCAGAAACCGGCGAGGTCATAGTCGCCGCCGTGGTACATGCCGGGCATCTCGGCGGTCTCGCCGCCCACCAGTGCACAGCCGGCCAGCAGGCAACCCTCGGCGATGCCGGTGACCACCTTCTCGGCCACATCCACCGACAGCTTGCCGGTGGCGTAGTAATCGAGGAAGAACAGCGGCTCGGCGCCCTGCACGGCCACGTCGTTGACGCACATGGCAACCAGATCGATGCCGATGCGCTCGTGGCGGCCGGTATCGATGGCCAGTCGCAGCTTGGTGCCCACGCCATCGGTGCCCGCCACCAGCACCGGCTCGCGGTAGCGCTGCGGCAGGCCCACCAGCGCGCCAAAACCGCCCACGCCGGCGAGCACTTCGGGCCTGAGGGTGCGCCTGACGATGGGTTTGATGCGCTCGACCAGCGCGTCGCCCGCGTCGATGTCGACGCCCGCGTCGCGGTAGGTGAGGCCGCTGGAAGACTGCATGGTTCGTCCGGGTGGCTTTGCGATATTGTATAGGACTTTTTGCCGCGCTCCTGCGCCATGCGCCATCTGCCAAACATCATCTGTCTGATCCGGATCGCGCTGATCGTGCCGCTGATTGCCGCCATGCTTGACGGGCGGCAGGGGCTGATCCTGGCGCTGTTCTGCACCGCGGCCGTGTCCGACGCTCTCGACGGATACCTTGCCAAGCGTTTTGGCTGGACCTCGGAGCTGGGGCGGTTCCTCGATCCGGCGGCCGACAAGCTGCTGCTGATGTCGGTATTCATCACGGCGGCGTGGCTGGACATCGCGCCGTGGTGGGTGGCGGCGGTGGCGATCGCGCGTGACATCACCATCGGCGTCGGCGCGCTGGCCTTCCGTCTGTGGATCGGCCCGCTGCGCGGCCACCCCACGGCTATCAGCAAGGCCAACACGGCCATGCAGATGCTTTATCTGCTGGCGGTCATCCTTGCCAGCGTCAGCGGCTTTCCGCCGCGCGGCCTGCTCGACGTGCTGGCGGTGCTGGTGGTGTTCACCACCGTGGTAAGCGGCGCCGATTATATCGGGCGGTTCATGCAGCGGGCCTTTGCCCGGGTCGCCACCTCGTGAAGCAGCTGCCGCTGGGGGTGCGCCTGCAGGATCGCGCACTGTTCGATGGTTTTCTGGCCGGCGCGAATGCGCAGGCGCTGGCCGCAGCGCGCGGCTTTGCAGCCGGGCAGGGTGCAACCCTGCTGTATCTGCATGGCATCGAGGGGGTCGGCAAATCGCACCTGCTGCAGGCGATCTGCGCTGCCGTTCCCGGCGCGGCCTATCTGCCCCTGTACCAGCTGCGCGATCGGGATGCCGCCCTGCTCGAAGGCACCAGCGGCCTGCCGCTGATCGCCATCGATGATCCCCAGGCCATTGCCGGAGAGCCAGAGTGGGAGCGACGCTTGTTCACGCTTTACAACGACAGCCTGGCCGCGGGCACACGGCTGGTGGTGGGGGCACGCGAGCCGGCGGTGGATCTGCCACTGGCCCTGCCGGACCTGCGCTCGCGCCTGGCTGCCATGCCGCACTACGCGCTGCGGCCGCTCGACGAGGCACAGCAGCGAGCGGCGTTGCAGGCGCGCGCCGCGGTGCGTGGCATCCAGCTGCCAGAAGAGACATTGCAATACCTGCAGCGCCGTTTCGCCCGCGACATGGGCAGTCTGTACGCGCTGCTCGAGCGACTGGATGTCGCGTCGCTGGAGGCGCAGCGGCCGGTGACTGTGCCCTTTATCCGCAGCGTGCTGGATGAGGACGGATGAGGAGCCTGCTGGCAGCCGGCCCTGTGTCTAGTCTCTAGTCGCGCTGCCTGAGCCGCAGCGCCAGCGTCGCCACCCGCTTGCCCAGAACGCGAGCCAGCGTGATCTCATCCGCTGTAAGGTCACCCTCCGGGGCGGCAGAGACCACATGCGATGCGCCATAGGGCGTACCACCTGACTGCGTGGCATTGAGCGCAGCTTCGGTGAACGGCACGCCGACGCAGGCCATGCCGTGATGCAACAGCGGCAGCAGCATCGACAACAAGGTGCTTTCCTGGCCGCCGTGCATGGTCTGGGTCGAAGTGAACACCGCCGCCGGCTTGTCCACCAGCGCACCTTCAATCCACAAGCTGGAGGTCTGGTCGAGAAAATGCTTCAGCGGCGCGGCCATGTTGCCGAAGCGCGTCGGGCTGCCCAGTACCAGGCCATCGCAGGCCCGAAGGTCATCGAGGCTGGCCCAGGGGGCACCTTGCTCCGGTACTGCCTGGTGCGGCCGCTCGCTCTCGGCTGAGACCGGCGGCACGCTGCGCAGAATTGCCCGCGCGCCCGGCACCGCCTCGATGCCACGGCAGACCTCGCGCGCGAGCCGTGCAGTGCTGCCCTGGCGCGAGTAGTAGATGACCAGGATTGCGGCGTCGGCGCTCACGCGGGTCAGCGCCGCGCAGTCGCGGGCACTCCCAGATCATCGGCGCCATGCCAGCGGCCGGTCCAGCGCTGCACCACGAGGTCCGGATATTGCCGGCGACCCACGCTGCCGTTGTAGCGGGCCAGCGCCTTGCGCACGTCGTTCTTCTCGCGTTGGAGGTAGTGGCGCAGGATGGCGCAGCCCATGCGCATGTTGGCCTCGATCTCCACCAGCTGGTGTCGCTTCATGCCCAGCTCCGCGGGCCAGAACGGCATTATCTGCATCAGCCCCACTGCGCCAGCGGAGGAAACAGCCCAGCGGTCGAAGCGGCTCTCGATGTCGATCACGGCCATGATCAGGCCGGGCGGAAGGCGCTGCTCGCCCGGGCGGTGCGCCTCGCAGAATGCGGTCTCGAGGATGCGCATGCGTTCGCCCGCGTCTTTCACGATGTTGCGCAGGCGCGGCTCCATGAGCGCGTACCAGACCGCTGAATCGTACTTGTCTGCGAAGCAGCGGGCGGTGCTGATGGCCTGCCCGACAATGGCCCGCAGCTCCGGGTCGCGCTGGGCCTGGTCCTGCGCGCACACGGCCGGTCCTGCGCCGGCGAGCAGCAGCGCGAGGGCCGCGAGCCTAGCGGCCCAGCCTGCGCCTGATTTCGGCCACCATCTCATCGACAGCGATCTCCGAGTTTTCGCCGGTGCGGCGGTTGCGGTACTCGAGCTTGCCTGCGGCCAGGCTCCGGTCACCGATCACGATGCAGTGCGGTATGCCAAGCAGCTCGGCATCGGCGAACTTCACCCCTGGACGCGCGTCGCGATCATCGTAGAGCACGTCGATGCCGGCCGCACTGAATGTGGCATAGAGCCGGTCGGCCTGGGCGCGCACGGCTTCGGAGCGTTCGTGGTTGAGGGTGACCAGCAGCACGAGATAGGGGGCGATGGGTTCCGGCCAGATGATGCCCTTGTCATCGTGATTCTGTTCAATCGCGGCCGCCACGATGCGCGTCACACCTATGCCATAGCAGCCCATCAAGGGCGTGAGGTCCTTGCCGGCGGGGTCGAGCACGGTGAGCTTCAGGGCTTCGCTGTACTTGCGGCCCAGCTGGAAGATGTGACCGACCTCGATACCGCGGCGGATGGTGAGGCTGCCTTTGCCGGATGGCGAAGGATCGCCGTCGACCACGCTGCGCAGGTCGGCGGTTTGCGCTTCGGGCAGGTCGCGGGACCAGTTCACGCCGGTCAGGTGCACATCCGGTTCGTTGGCGCCGCAGACGAAATCGGCGAGCGCGGCCGCCGCATGGTCGACCACGATGCGGCAGTTGAGGCCCACCGGGCCGAGAAACCCGGGCGCGGTGCCGGTGGCCGCCAGCACGCGTGCCGCGGTGGCCATGCGCAGCGGAGTGGCGACCCCGGGGAGCTTCTGCGCCTTCACCGTATTGAGTTCATGGTCGCCGCGGATCACCAGCGCCACCACGTCGCCCGCGGCACCTTCGACGATCAGCGTCTTGACGCAGCGCGCGGCCGGAACCTGCAGCAGCGCCATGAGCTCGGCGATGGTCCTGGTGCCCGGCGTAGCGACCTTGAGCAGCGCCTGTGTTGGCGGGGCGCGCCGGCCATCGAAGGCTGGCGTCGTCGCCAGCTCCAGGTTGGCGGCGTAGTCATCGGCGTCGGACACGGCAATCGCGTCCTCGCCCGAATCGGCCAGCACCTGGAATTCCTCCGATGCACTGCCGCCGATCGCACCGGTGTCGGCGCGCACGGCGCGGAAGTTGAGTCCCATGCGCTGAAACATGCGCGTGTACGCCGCCTTCATGGCGGCATAGCCTTCGGCCAGCGAGGCCTCGTCGGCATGGAAGGAGTACGCGTCCTTCATCAGGAATTCGCGGCCGCGCATCACGCCGAAGCGAGGCCGGATTTCATCGCGGAATTTGGTCTGGATCTGATAGAAGTTTACCGGCAGCTGGCGGTAGCTCTTCAGCTCGCGCCGCGCCAGGTCCGTGACCACCTCTTCGTGGGTCGGACCGATCACGTAGTCGCGCTCGTGGCGGTCCTTCAGGCGCAGCAGTTCCGGTCCGTACTGCTCCCAGCGTCCGGATTCCTGCCACAGTTCTGCCGGCTGCACCGCCGGCATCAGCAATTCCAGCGCGCCGGCACGGTCCATCTCCTCGCGCACGATGGCCTCGACCTTGCGCACGGTGCGCAAACCGAACGGCAGGAAGGTGTAGATGCCGGCGGCGAGCCGGCGGATCAGGCCGGCGCGCAGCATCAGTTTGTGGCTGATCACCTCGGCGTCGGCGGGAGACTCTTTGGCGGTGTTGATCGGGTAGCGGGACAGGCGCATGCAGTTGCAGTGGAGGGCGTCGCGGACGCGGGGCGGACGTCAGTCTAGCAGGCCGGTCAGGCCAGCGCCGTTGTGGCGGGGTGGCCGGCGGCCCTATCATGCCGATTCGCCTATGGAACCCACAGAACCCGCCAACCGCCCGCGCAGCCGCGCCATCTACCTGCTGCCCAACCTGTTCACCACGGGCTGCCTGTTTGCCGGCTTCTACGCCATCATCGCTGCCATCGACGGCAACTTCCACCGTGCCGGATTCGCGGTGTTCGCGGCCATGCTGTTCGATACGCTGGACGGTCGTGTGGCACGCATGACGCGTACCGAGAGCGCGTTCGGCAAGGAGTTCGACAGCCTGGCGGACATGGTCTCGTTCGGCGTCGCGCCGGCAATCGTCGCCTACCAGTGGGGCGTGGTGCGGCTGTTCGAGTACGGTGCGGTGTGGGGGCGCATCGGCTGGGCAGCGGCCTTCCTTTATGCCGCCTGCGCGGCGCTGCGTCTGGCGCGCTTCAACATGCGCTCGGCCACACAGGACAAGCGCTTCTTCGAGGGACTGCCATCGCCATCGGCGGCGGCCATCGTCTCGGCATTCATCTGGGCGTCGAGCGCATGGCGCGAACCGGGACTGGCGGGCCTGATCCTGGCAACGCTGGTCACCGCGCTGGCCGGTGTGCTGATGGTCAGCAGCTTCGGCTACAACAGCTTCAAGCAGCTGAACCCCGAAGGGCCGGTGCGGTTCATGACCTTCCTGCTGGTGCCGCTGGGCTTCGTGCTGATTGCGCTGGATCCGCCGACTGCGCTGCTGGTGATCTTTGGTGGCTATGCCCTGTCGGGTCCCGTCATGTGGCTGATGAAGCGCAAGCGGCGTGGTCAGCGCCAGGCGCTGGAGGCGGGGACAGGGGACGGGTCCGGGGACCAGCCCTGATGGTCGCCCGACGAGCGGCCTATCTTGGCGCGCTTGGCGTGACCGACTGGCGCCAGCGCCGCCCGCTGGCAGTGGCAGGGGGTTCTTCGTCCATTGCGCTGGGCGCGCCGATCCCCGCTGCAGTGGGCCCGGACACCTGGGATCAGGTTGCCCTCGAGGTGGCCAGCTGCACCCGCTGTGAGCTGCACAGCTGTCGCAACCGCACGGTGTTCGGTGTGGGCGATCGCGATGCGCGCTGGCTGGTCGTGGGCGAGGCGCCTGGGGCCGAAGAGGACCAGCAAGGCGAGCCCTTCGTCGGCCGTGCCGGCCGGTTGCTCGACTCGATGCTGCTGGCGATCGGGCTGCGGCGCGATCAGGTGTTCATCGCCAATGTGCTCAAGTGCCGGCCACCCGGAAATCGCAATCCTGCGCCGCAGGAGGTCGCGCAGTGCCTGCCGTACCTCGAGCGGCAGATCGCGCTGCTGCGCCCGTCAATCCTGCTGGCGGTCGGCAGCATTGCCGCGCAGAACCTGCTGGCCACGGATGTGCCCGTCGGCCGGCTGCGTGGCCAGCTGCATGCCTTCGGCAGCGCCCGCACGCCGCTGGTGGTCACCTATCACCCGGCCTATCTGCTGCGCTCGCCGGGCGAGAAACGCAAGAGCTGGGAAGATCTCAAATTCGCTCGCCGCGTGGCCGGCGGCCTCTCTGCTTGAGCGCCGCGCCTGAGCCGCTGATCCGCGAGATGAGCCTGGGCGATGTCGCGGCGGTGGCCCGGCTCGAAGCGGTCGCTTACACCTTTCCGTGGAGCGAGGGCATTTTCCGCGACTGCCTGCGCGCGGGCTACTACTGCTGCGTGGCTGAAATCACTGACACCTGTGTGGGCTACGCCATCATGAGCGCTGGCGCCGGCGAGGCGCATGTGTTGAACCTGTGCGTGGCAGAAGGTTTCCGCCGGGGCGGCATCGGCAGCAGCCTGCTGCAGCACCTGACCGATGTTGCCAATGATGCCCGGGTGCAGGAGATGTTCCTGGAGGTGCGGCCCTCAAACATGATTGCCCTGGGCCTGTACCAGTCGCGCGGCTTTGCGCGGATCGGGTTGCGCCGCGGTTACTACCAGGCAGTGGATGGCCGCGAGGACGCAGTGGTACTGCGCAAGCGGCTGGTCCGGGGTGGCAATTGACTCAGGTCGACGCTGCCGCGGGCAAGCTCAGGCTGCAAAGCCGCGCCACGGTCCGGTGATCGCCAGCGTCCTGCCGGGGCTGAATACGTTGACGAACATCGTCGAACCATCGGGCGAAAAGCACGCGCCGGCCAGTTCGGTCTGTACGCGCAGTCGCGCCAGGCCGTAGAGCGCGCCAGCGGGTGTGACGCCACGCAGGTGGTTGTCGACGACCTGCCCGCCCTGGTCTTCGCACACAATCAGGTGACCATTGGGTGCGACGGTGAGGTTGTCGCCGTAGTTCAGCTGCGCAGGGTCGTCGGATTCGACGAAATTCTGCAGTCGGCCCGGCTCACGCGCTTCGTCCGGTTGGCCCTCGAAGCGCGAGGGGCGGTAACGCATCACTTGTCCCAATTTCGCCGGTCCGCCGCTGGTGCAGCAGAAGTACAGTTCACCGTCGCCCATATGGATGCCTTCGCCGCGCGCGAACAGCAGTGCACTCCGGGCATGGCCACGGCGGCGCAGGTCGTCGTCGGGACTCTCGACATTGTCCAGATCAATCCAGCGCGTCGCCTGCCAGGAACCGCGCGCCAGCGTCACGCCCTCCCAATTGCGGCTGTCGGTGAGCCCGGGTTCCAGCAGTGCCAGCGCCTGCAGGCGTCCGCCGCGGCGCAGTTCACCGCGGGCAGTGGGCAGCAGCCGATACAGCAGGCTGTCGCCGCGATCTTCGGTGAGGTAGACGATGCCGGTGCGGGGGTCGACGACGGCTGCCTCATGGTTGAAGCGTCCCAGCGCGGTCAGAGGTACAGGTTCGACCACCTCGCGTGCCGCGGCCGGCACCTCGAACACCCAGCCATGATCGCGGCCGACGCTGGTGCCGGCGCGGGTCGTGCTCTCTTCGCAGGTCAGCCAGCTGCCCCAGGGCGTGGCGCCGCCGGCACAGTTGCGGATCGTGCCGAGCAGGCTCAGGTGCTGCTGAACAACCCGCCCTGCAGCCAAGTCGAAGACGATCGAGGTGGTGCCGCCGGGCAGGGGTGCGCCGCCGGCAGTCGTTCTGTCATAGGTCTTCGGCCGGGCGGAATTGCCGGCGCGCAGCGGGCCCAGCTCCTGGTGTTGGGGCTGCAACTCGTGGTTGCGCACCAGCGCCACGCGGCTGCCGCCGAGTGGGAAGCACCCCATGCCATCAAAGTAGTCCGGTACCGACATCCCGTCGTCCATGCGGTCGCCGAATGCGGAGATGACGCGGTAGCTGAAGCCGGCGGGCAGGTCGAGCAAGCCTTCCGGATCGGCCACAAGCTCGCCGTATGCGCGCGGTCGACGACCGGGATCCGCCACCGAAGTTGACGCGCAGGCGCCAAGCAGTCCCGCGAATGCCGTGCCGGTGAGGGCCAGTGTGAATTGTCTGCGACTGGTCATGGCACAGGTACTCGCGATGGCAGGAAGCGGCTTGTCCGGTCGCGACGGTACTGCAGTGCCGTTGCGCTGGCAACGCAGGCAGGTCCTGCAACACAGCGCCAGCTATAATGATTGGATTTCCCCGGAGACTTGCCTCGATGTCCGAGCCCGCAGCCGCCTATGAGACGCGCCGGAGGCGGACCTTTGCCATCATTTCGCACCCCGACGCAGGCAAGACCACCCTCACCGAAAAGCTGCTCCTGTTCGGCGGCGCCATCCAGCTCGCCGGGACGGTGAAGGGTCGCAAGGCCGCGCGCCACGCCACTTCGGACTGGATGCGGCTGGAACAGCAGCGCGGCATTTCGGTGACGAGCTCGGTAATGCAGTTCCCGTTCAACGGGCGCATCGTCAATCTGCTCGATACCCCCGGCCACGAGGATTTCTCCGAAGACACCTACCGCACGCTTACCGCGGTGGACTCGGCATTGATGGTGATTGACTGCGCCAAGGGCGTCGAAGCGCGCACCATCCGCCTGATGGAAGTGTGCCGCCTGCGTACCACGCCCATCATGACCTTCATCAACAAGCTGGACCGCGAGGGCCGCGCGCCGCTGGACCTGCTCGATGAGATCGAGAAGGTGCTGCAGCTGGCGGTGGCGCCCATCACCTGGCCGATCGGCATGGGTCGCGACCTGATGGGCATCTACCACCTGACCGAAGATCGCATCTACGCCTATGAGGCGGGCGCGAGGGGGACACGCGGTGACAATCGGGTGATCGAGGGGCTGATGAGCGAAGCGGCGACGGAGTTTCTCGACGACCGCGCCGCCGCGTTCCGTGAGGAAGTGGAATTGGTGCGCGGCGCAGCCACCCGGTTCGATTCCACGGAGTACCTGGCGGGACGGCAGACGCCGGTGTTCTTCGGCTCGGCCATCAGCAATTTCGGTGTCGAGGAACTGCTGCGTTCGTTCACCGAGCATGCGCCCGGGCCGCTGGCGCGCACCGCCCGCGAACGCGTGGTCGATCCGGTCGAGCCGAAGCTCACCGGCTTCGTGTTCAAGATCCAGGCCAACATGGACCCGGGCCACCGCGATCGCATCGCCTTCATGCGCGTATGCTCGGGCCGCTACACGCCCGGCATGCGTTTCTACCACCCGCGCCTGGGCAAGGAAGTGCGCATTGCCGATGCACTCACCTTCATGGCGGGTGATCGCAGCGCGGCCGAGGAGGCCTGGGCGGGCGATATCATCGGCCTGCACAACCATGGCACCATCAACATCGGTGACACCTTCACGGAAGGCGAGAAACTGACCTTCACCGGCATTCCGAACTTCGCGCCCGAGATGTTCCGCCGCGCGGTGCTGAAGGATCCGCTGAAGATGAAGGCGCTGAGCAAGGGACTGGACCAGTTGTGCGAGGAGGGCGCGACGCAGCTGTTCCGGCCACTGCGCAACAACGAGCTGATCCTGGGCGCCGTCGGACAGCTGCAGTTCGAAGTGGTGGCGTTTCGCCTGCAGGATGAGTACAGCGTGCAATGCGCGTTCGAGGGCATCGGCGTGCAGACGGCGCGTTGGGTGCAGGGCGATGAGAAGAAGTTGACCGAGTTTCGCACCAAGGCCCATGACAACCTTGCCGTCGACCACGCAGGCGCGCTGGTATACCTCGCGCCGACGCGGGTGAACCTGTCGCTGACCCTGGAGCGCTGGCCGGACCTCACCTTCAGTCAGACGCGCGAGAGCCACGCGTGAGAGACTGCGTCGCGATGGCGGCGCGTCACGGGAGAGTCACGTGAAGTGGCTGGCGAAGCGGCCGGTGCTGAGCTGGGCGCTGTATGACTGGGGTAATTCCGCTTTCGCAACCACGGTGATGGCGGGGTTCTTTCCCGTTTTCTTCAGCCAGTTCTGGAGCGCTGGCGCCGACACCGAGCTGACTACCGCAAGGCTGGGCTATACCAACGCTGCAGCCGGGCTGGTGATTGCGTTGCTGGCGCCGTTCCTCGGCGCCATCGCGGATCGTGGCGGTCGCCGCAAGCGCATGCTGTTCGCCTTCACGCTGCTGGGCGCCTGTGCCACCTTCGGCTTGTTCTTCCTGGCGCAGGGGCAGTGGCTCGCCGCCGCCGGGCTGTTTGCCATTGGCACCATCGGCTTCAACGGCGGCGTCGTGTTCAGCGACGCGCTGCTGCTCGATGTGGCGCAGCCGGTCGACTACAACCGGGTGTCCTCGTATGGCTATGCACTGGGCTATCTCGGTGGTGGCGTGCTGTTTGCCGTCAACGTGCTGATGGTGGTGAAGCCGGCGTTGTTCGGCCTGCCTGATGCCGCGGCAGCGGTGCGCTGGGCCTTCGTCTCGGTAGCGGTGTGGTGGCTGGTTTTCTCGCTGCCACTGATGCTGTATGTGCGCGAACACCCGGCAAAGGCGGGAGTGACTGGCAGCGCGTTCCTGGCGGGGTGGCGCGAGCTCATCGCCACCGCGCGCGAGGTGGTGCGGCGTCCCTTGCTGTGGCAGTTCCTGCTGGCGTACTGGCTGTACATCGATGGCGTCAACACCATCATCAAGATGGCGGTGAACTACGGATTGGCACTGGGGCTTGCCGCCAACGATCTGCTCGGTGCGCTGCTGCTCACGCAGTTCGTCGGTTTCCCCGCGGCGTTGCTGTTTGGACGGCTGGGCGATCGCATTGGTGCCCGTGCTGGCGTATTGGTGGGGCTCGCGGTTTACGTGGGGATTACGGTGTGGGCCTTTTTCATGGATTCGGAGCCGGAGTTCTACCTGATGGCTGCGACGCTGGGCCTGGTGCAGGGCGGTGTGCAGAGCCTGTCGCGCTCGATGTTCGGGCGGCTGGTGCCCGACGGCAAGTCGGCCGAATACTTCGGCTTCTACAATATGGTGGGCAAGTTCGGCACGGTGCTCGGGCCGGCGCTGATTGGCGCGCTGGCGCTGGCCGCCGACAGTACGAGGGTTTCGATCCTGGCGCTGCTGCTGCTGTTCGTGGGCGGTGGCGCGCTGCTGTGGCGGGTGCGCACACCGTGATCTGAAGTCTCCGCTATGCGGTGGCGGGCTCGGCGTTCCTGTCCGCCAATGCACCGCCAATTGCCGCTCGCGCGGGAAATGCAGCACATCTGGACAACTGCCTGCACTCGGCGGCCCGATCGGATATTCTTTT
>DATKBK010000327.1:0-10369 GCA_035514045.1 Steroidobacteraceae bacterium
CGTCGCCGATGAGCAGCATGCGCTCGCCATTGTTCCAGGGCGTGCAGCGCACGGTGCCGAGGATGCCCTGGCGGTGGGCCGCGAACTCCGGTTCGAAGTCCGGCATCAGGGCGAGCGCATCGGGGAACTCGCGGGCGAAGAACGCATGCGCGGCGCCGGGTGCAGACAGGGAGTCGAAGCTGTTGGCGCCAGCGCGCGGCATGAACAACGTGGCGGTGAAGCTGTGATCCGCGTTCGGCAGCGCGATCAACATGAAACCGTGGCGAGGCCAGATGTGCAGCGCTTCGCGCACGGCCAGGGCGCTCCGCCCGGCTACCGGCGGGATGGTCAGTTCCTTGTAGTCGTGGTCGAGCAGGGCGTTGCTGGCCGTGACGAGTCCGGCCGCAGCCAGTGCCTTGCGCAGCGCCGAGCCGGCGCCGTCCGCGGCGAGAACGCGATCGGCGGCGACTGGATACTGCCGGCCGCTGTCCTCGTCCTGCATAAGCGGCGCGCCGGCGGCGTCGAGGCCGATGCAGCGCTGGCGGAAATGCATGCCGATGTGCGGCTCGCGGCCGGCGTGTTCAAGCAGCTGGCGGGTGAGCTCGGTGCGCGCGATCGAATGGTTGATCTCGCCCGGGTGCTGTCCATAGGGACTGAAGCTCTCCGGGCCGCCGGCAGGATGCAGCTGGCGGCCCGGCATGGCCACCAGGTGCGGCGTGAGTGCATCGAGCACACCGGCGGCGGCCAGTACCCGCTTGCCTCGCGCGGCCAGCGCGAGATTGATGGAGCGACCGGCTTCCACTGCAGTGACACGCGGGTCGGGCCGGCGCTCGAACAGCTCCACCGGGTGGCCGCGTCGCGCCAGCAGCAGCGCCAGCAGGCATCCGGCGGGCCCCGCGCCGACGATGGCGATCAAGCCGGGTGCTCCAGTGCGCGCTGCAGCAGTTCGCAGAGGCGCGCGACCTCGCCGAAGGTGTTGTACAGCGGTACCGGCGCGACGCGCAGGATGTCCGGTTCGCGCCAGTCGGCAACCACCCCCTGGGCGGTCAGCGCCGCAAACACACTGCGGCCGGCCTCGCGGCCCGCGCGCACGCGCAATGACAGCTGGCAGCCGCGTCGCGCATCCTCACGCGGGGTGAGGCAGGCGATGCGGCCGTCGAGTCCATCGATGGCCTGCAGCAGCAGCCCGCCCATGGCCAGCGACTTGGCGCGCAGCGCCGGCATGCCTGCAGTATCGAAGATCGCGAGCGAGGCGAGCAATGGCGCGGTAGCGAGGATGGGCGGGTTGCTGACCTGCCAACCGGCCGCACCGGCCGCGGGCAGGAACTGCGGCTGCATGGCGAAGCGCGTCGCGGGGTCATGTCCCCACCAGCCAGCAAGGCCGGGCAGTGCCGCTCGCTGGTGGCGTGCGTGCACGAACGCGCCGCCGATCGCGCCAGGGCCACCGTTGAGATACTTGTAGCTGCACCACACGGCAAAATCGGCGCCGTCGTCATGCAGCGCCAGCGGCACGTTGCCGATGGCATGGGCCAGATCGAAGCCGCACACCGCGCCTGCGGCGCGCGCGGCGGCGGCGATGCGCGCCAGGTCGAAGTTCTGGCCGGTGCGATACTGCACACCCGGCCACAGCACCAGGGCGATTTCCTCGCCACGTTCGCGCAGCAGCTGCTCGATGTCCGCTTCTTCCACCAGGCCGGTGACCGGATGCGCCGGCAGTTCCAGCAGCGCTTCCTGCTCGCGCAGGCCGTGCCAGTGCAGCTGGCTGGCGACGGCATGGCGGTCGGAGGGAAACACACCCTGTTCAATCAGGATGCAGCGTCGCCTGCCCTGTGGACGATAGAAGCTGGCCAGCAGCAGGTGCAGGTTCAGCGTCAGCGAGTTCATCGCCACCACTTCATCGGGCTGCGCGCCGACGAGGCGGGCCAGGCCCGGGCGCAGCGTTTCGGCATAGTCGATCCAGGGGCGGCGGCCGGCATGATGGCCGGCGACACCCAGGCGTTCCCAGTCGTCGAGTTCTTCCGCTACCAGCTGCCGTGCGGCGCGCGGTGCAAGCCCCAGGGACTGGCCGCAGAAGTAGAGCAGCGGGCGGCCCTGCGCGCCGGATGGCAGTGCAAATCGATCACGCAGTGGCGCCAGTTGATCGGCGGCATCCAGCGCGCGCGCCTGTTCGTGGAGCGGGTTGAGCTTCATGCCGCAGTGCCGCGCAGCGGCAGGTACAGCGGCCGACTGGGCACTGCGTCGCCGCTCCACGCCGGAATCTGCAGCTGTACTGCGCAGGGCCCGTCGGGCAGGCCGGCGGGAAAGCCGGCCAGCTCGGTGATGGTGGCGACTGCCCGCGCGGCGGCGGCCAGGTCCGTGCTGCCCGCAGGCAGGCCGAAGAAGATGCGATGGGCCGTGAGTCGCCCTTCATCCACCAGCCGGTCGACGGAGGGCAGGTCGGTGACCAGATGCTCAACGCCGCGCGCTACCAGCTCCTCTGCCAGCTGACGTGACAGGAAGGGCGGTGCCGCATCGCGCCAGTCTGTGCCGGTGCGCAGCAGCAGGGCGCGCGGTCGCAGGTTCGAATAGGGCGTCCATGCCGACAGCAGGCCGGCGCGGGTAATGAGCCGGTCGCCGGCTTGCGGCGCGGGCAGCGAGTCCTCGCCGCCGACCGCGAAAGCCACTGGTTTGACGTTGAGCAGCAGCGCGTGCAGTGGCCCCTGCGGCAGGAACTCGTGCAGCGGGCGCTGTGCCACCGTGAGATGCGAAGCGCTCTCGGTGTGGGTGCCATTGCAATGGGGGATCAGCACCAGTCGCCGGCAGTTGCAGCTGGCGCCGCGCGTCACGTCGCCTTCGAAGCCGCCGACGCGAAACGCCTCGCTGGTGGCCAGCGGCGCGCCGAAGTGCTGCGGATGGGCCTGCGCGAAATCCAGCGTCAGCGCCAGGGACACCGCGGCGCCGAAATCAACCATCGGCTCCGCTGCGCGCGCCCCTGCGGGATTCATGTCTCGCTCTTGCGCCGTGATGCAGGCACCGACGCCACCGTGCCGCAGTGGCGGCAGGTGCGATGCTCAAGGCTGTCGTAGTAGCGTTGGAACACGGCCGGAAATTGAGTTTCGATATCCTGCAGTTCGAAGAACTCTTCGTAGAGCTTGCGGTTGCAGCGCTCGCAGTACCACTGCAGTCCGTCCTGCTCGCCGGTGCGGCGACGGCGCTCCACCACCATTCCCACGGTGTCGGGCAGGCGCTGCGGTGAATGCGGCATCAAAGGCGGCAGCAGGAACACCTCGCCCTGACGGATGGGAATATCCACGACGCGACCGTCCTGCAGGGTGCGCAGCGTCATGTCCCCCTCGAGCTGGTAGAAGAACTCCGCGCCCGGATCGACGTGGTAATCACTGCGCGCGTTTGGCCCGCCCACCACCATCAGGATGAAATCGCCGACCGGGAATAGCAGCTTGTTGCCCACCGGTGGCTTGAGCAGGTGCCGGTTGGCTTCGATCCACTGCTGGAAGTTGAACGGCTGCAGCATGGGTCACCGTAGGCGGTTTGTAATCAGCGCCAGCTCCACTGCAGGCCGATCATCGCGGTGCGTTCCGGGCCGGCCTCGAAGAAGCGGCTGTTGCCCTCGTTGACGATCACCGACCCCACATAGGTCTTGTCGAGCAGGTTGTCGATGCGGGCGAAGCTGCGCAGGGTGCTGTCGCTCAATGGCCAGTTGCGGCCCACTTCGGCATTCCAGAGGCCGAAGCCGGGGGCCTGGTTCGTGGCCCGGTCGTTGACGACGATGTGACTGCGGGCGTCGAACTCCAGCGCGGCGCTCCACATGCCAGGAGTCCACTGCAGGGCTAGCTGGCCCTGGTGGCGCGGCACGCCCGGAATGCGCGAGCCGGCGGGTACGGTGATATTGGGCGTGGGGCACGGGACGCCGCTGCAGATGAGGTAGTCGCTGCGGAACTTTGCATCGAGCAAAGTGTATGCAGCCTGCAACTGCAGGTCGAAGGACAGTGGCATGCGCAGCGCAGCTTCGAAGCCCTCGCGGCGCGTGCGGTCCACATTGGCAAAGCGGCTGCGGCCGCCGGTGTTGCGCGCCACCACCAGCTCGTTGTCGGTGTCGGCACGGAACAGCGCGGCATCGATCTCCAGTCCGCCTGCCGGGCGCCATTTGGTGCCGAGTTCGTAGTTCTGGCTGCGCGCGGCGCGCAGGTCGAATGCCAGGCCGGGATCGCCGTCGGTGCGATAGGACAGTTCGTTGAAGGTGGGCGTTTCGAAGCCATCGCCCACCGAGGCATAGACGCGCAGCTGCGCGACGGGACGGAACATGAGACCGGCGACCACGGTGGTGTCGGAGTACTTGCCCGTTCCGCTGTCGTCGGGGTTGGGGTCATCGGTGGGATCCTCCGGCGTGCCGTTGTCGAGGATGTACCGGTCGGCGGAGCGGAACTTCACCGCGCTGTGGCGCAGCCCCGCCATTGCAGACCAGCGTCTGGACAGCTGCAGGAAGGCTTGCGCGAACTGGTCGAAGTTGCGGACGGTGTTGGTCTCGTCGCGGCGCAGACTGCCGCGCACGCCGAGTTCGCTGCCGACGAAATTCTCATAACCGCGGCGTAGCTGGTTCTGCCGGTCGAAATTGGTGCCGGCCGTGATCTCCAGCGGCCGGCCGGCAAGCGTGCTGACAAACGACCACCGCAGGTCGGCGCCCTCATAGTTGCCGTCCAGGTCGATCACGCCGCCGGCATGCGTCGCAGAGTTCTGCTGCGGGGCGGCGGGAATAGCCAGGTACTGCACAACCTTCCGGTTGCCCGTGTAGACCAGCGCGCGCAGGTTGTGGGCGCCGAGGCGCTGTTCGAAACTCAGCCCGCCGTGCAGCTGCTCCACCGATTTGCGGGTGTTGAACTGAGTGGCCACGCTTACTGTGCCGCGCGGGTCCAGGCGCCAGGCGTCGGGTGTTACCCCCAGCGCATCCTGCGCCTCGGGGATGTCCACGTAGTTGGCGACCAGCGTCAGTTTCTGGTCGGCGCTCAGGTCCAGGCCCAGGCGCAGATTGGCCGAATCCCGCCGCGCGGCGGAGTGATCGCGGAAACCATCGGTCTCGAAGCGCGATGCGGCCAGGTTGTAATTGAGCGGACCGCTGGTGCCAAGCGCCTGCCCGCCAAGCGTCATTTCGCCATGGCTGCCGAAGGTGCTTCGCAGCCGCGCGCTGGGTTCGGGCGTGCCGGCGCGGCTCCAGATCTGCACCACCCCGCCCGAGGAATTGCCATACAGCGCCGAGAACGGACCCCGCATGATCTGCAGGCGATCGGCACCTATAACAGAGTAGTGCGACAACTGCCCCTGGCCATCGGGCATGGAGGCAGGGATGCCGTCGGCATACAGGCGCACGCCGCGCACGCCGAAGGTGGCACGCGAGCCGTAGCCGCGAATCGACAGCTGGGTATCCTGCGCATAATTCTGCCGTTCGAGCGCGGTGACGCCCGGCACCCCGGCCAGCAGTTCGGTCACGTTGCTCTGGGTGGTGTTGCTGTCCGAATTCATCGTCACGGTGCTGACCGAGGCAGGCACGTCGACATCGGCGATGCTGCGCAGGCGCGTGGCGCTGACCACCACCGGCTCCAGGATCTCGTCCGGCGTGTCGCCGGGCCCGGCTGCCATGGCGGGGAAGCCGGCGATGCAGCCGGAGACGAGAAGGAGCGGAGTCGCGACACGCTTCATGCGAGGATTTCCTTGAGATTAGCGATGGTTGTATCGGTCAGTGATTCTAGCGGCTGGGTGGCCAGCGTGCTGATCGGTTTCATGAATCTGCCTGCGGTGGGCGAAACCGCCGCCACCGGCGTCACGCCAGTGTGTGATAGACGTTCTGCACGTCATCGTCCTGCTCGAGTTTGTCCAGCAGCGTCATCACCTCGGTGGCCTCGGCCTCGCCCAGCGCGGCAGGTGCGCTGCACAGGTATTCGTGGGCGGCCGACAACGGCGTGATGCCACGCTCATCCAGCGCCTTCTGCATCTGGCCGAAATCATCGAAGGCGCAGCGCACCACCAGCTGCGGCTCGCCCTTCTCGCCAGTGGCTTCACCCATTTCGTCGAGACCATGGTCGATCAGGTACAGCTCCAGATCGTCCTGGTCGATGCCGGCCGGGTCGAGGCGGAACACACCCAGCTTGCGGAACATGAAGCTGACGCTGCCGCTGCTGGCCAGGTTGCCACCGTGCTTGCTGAATATGTTGCGTACATTGGCCACGGTGCGGGTGGGATTGTCGGTGGCAGTCTCGACCAGCACCGCCACACCGTGGGGCGCGTAACCCTCGTAGATGGTTTCGGTGTAGCTGGTGGCATCGCGGCCGCTGGCGCGCTTGATGGCGGCTTCGACCTTGTCCTTGGGCATGTTGATGCTGCGCGCATTCTGGATGACGCGACGCAATGCCGGATTGCCGCCCGGATCGGTGCCGCCGGATTTCACCGCAATGGTGATCTCCTTGCCGATCTTCGCGAACTGCTTGGCCATGCGGTTCCAGCGCGCGAACATCGTGTGCTTGCGTACTTCAAATATGCGGCCCATGTGTCCTTCGCCAGCCCGGATGACTGCCCCCGGCATGCTCTGCCGCAGGCACCTACTTGATGACCGCCAAGTTTGCCCTATTGCTGGCATCGGTGGGGGGATTCGGACATGATTGCGCGCTGGCCCCACCCGGGTAGCCCGCCAACAATCCGCCGCCATAACAGGAAGTCACCATGCCCTTGAGTGATATCGAGATTGCACGTCAGGCCGAAATGCAGCCCATCGAGAGCGTGGCCGCGAAGATCGGCATCAGCCGCGAGCAGCTGCTGCAGTACGGTCCGTACAAGGCCAAACTTTCGCTGGCAGCGGTGAAGGAGATCGGCCAGCGCAAGCCCGGCAAGCTGATCCTGGTTACGGCGATCAGTCCGACCCCGGCGGGCGAGGGCAAGACCACCACCACCGTGGGCCTGGGCGACGGCCTCAATGCCATCGGCAAGAAGGCCATCATCTGCCTGCGCGAGCCTTCGCTCGGACCCTGCTTCGGCGTGAAGGGCGGTGCGGCCGGCGGCGGCTACGCGCAGATCGTGCCGATGGAAGACATCAACCTGCATTTCACGGGTGACTTCCACGCCATTGCCGCGGCCAACAACCTGCTGGCCGCGATGATCGACAACCACATCTACTGGGGCAACGAGCTGGGCATCGACGTGCGCCGCGTAACCTGGAAGCGCGTGGTCGACATGAACGATCGGGCGCTGCGCCAGATCACCAACTCGCTGGGCGGGCCGGGCAACGGCTACCCGCGCGAAGACGGCTTCGACATCGTGGTGGCCTCCGAAGTGATGGCCATCTTCTGCCTGGCCACGGACCTCGACGATCTGGCGCGCCGCCTGGGCAATATCATTGTGGCCCGCACCCGCGACAGGAAGCCCATCCGCGCCAGGGACCTCATGGCCGACGGCGCCATGACCGTGCTGCTGAAGGATGCGTTGATGCCGAACCTGGTGCAGACGCTGGAGGGCAACCCGGCCTTCGTGCACGGCGGTCCGTTCGCCAACATCGCCCATGGCTGCAACACCGTGATGGCCACCCAGACCGGCCTGCGGCTCGGCGAATACACTGTGACGGAAGCCGGCTTCGGTGCCGACCTGGGCGCCGAGAAGTTCCTCGACATCAAGTGCCGCAAGGCGGGACTTGCCCCGGATGGGGTGGTCATCGTCGCCACCGTGCGCGCACTCAAGATGCATGGCGGCGTGGCAAAGGACCAGCTGGGCAAGGAGGATCTGGCGGCACTGAAGAAGGGCTTCGCGAACCTCGAGCGCCATCTGCAGAATCTGGCCAAGTTCGGCGTGCCGGCCGTGGTCGCGATCAACAAGTTCATCGCCGACACCGAAGCCGAGCACAACCTGATCAAGGAGCTGTGCACCGGCGTGGGTTCCAAGGCCATCCTGTGCTCGCACTGGGCCGATGGCTCGAAGGGCACGATCGAGCTGGCTCATGAAGTGGTGAGGATTGCCGAGAGTGGCAAGGCCAGGTACAAGCCGCTGTACGCCGACGAGCTGCCGCTGGTCGAGAAGGTGCGCACGATCGCCAGGGAGATCTACCGCGCCGAGGACATCAGCATGGACGGCAAGGTGAAGGATCTCTTCAAGGAGTTCCAGGACGGCGGCTTCGGCAACTACCCGGTGTGCATCGCCAAGACGCAGTACAGCTTCTCCACCGACCCGAATGCCAAGGGCGCACCCACCGGCCACACGCTGAACGTGCGCGACGTGCGCCTGTCGGCCGGCGCGGAGTTCATCGTGGTGGTCTGCGGCGAGATCATGACCATGCCGGGTCTGCCGAAGGTGCCGTCGGCGAACTCGATCAAGCTCAACGCACTGGGGCAGATCGAAGGCCTGTTCTGATGCCGGATTGCGTCGCCCGGCCAGGTCCGGGCGGCGCAACCCCCGCCTCTGGACCGACTTCATCGATCAGCTCGCGATAGATTGCCCACGGCTCCGGGTGCTCCAGGGCCCGCTCACCCGGGAGCACGGCGTTCCCCGACAGCTGGATCCCGATGGCATGCGCAAGCGCCGGGGCGTCGTGGCCATCGAACAACTGGCCGTGGCGACCGTTGTCCAGCACCTGCGCGGCGTCACCGGCAAGGACGGAGGCCACAACAGCCAGCCTGTGCGCAGACGGTCACGCAAACCATCCGGCCGCGCCACCTCGTTGCTGACGCGGTATATCCGCTGCACATGGGGCGGGCCACGGCTGGCAACCCAGGCCGTAACGTGCCCCAGATTGCCCATGGAAAGCAGCGTGCAGGCCGATTGGGCCCGCAACCAGCGGCGCAGTGGCACGGCGGCCTGCAGCCGGCCCGCCTTGCCACCGCTGCCATCGCGCAGGGTCAGTACTTCATGGCCTCCCGCCCGGGCTTCCTCCGCAAGGAACCCTTGGCGGTGTCCGGCAATGAGCGTGACCGGCCGATATCTGGCGCAATGGGCCGCAAGGCCGAGGCTGTCGCGTACCACGCCACTGGTCCGGTAGTCATGCACATAGAGGACAACGCGATTCATCCAAGGACACTACCGTGCGTTTGTGACAGATCGCGGACCTGTAACATAGTACCGGCAACATGCCGGGCTGGTCATCGAGGCTCCTGTCCCGGGCGGCGCATGGCGGGTTACAACTGGTTCTATTACTTCAAGAAGGCGTACGCCCTTTACCCGGGCGTAGTTACGCCGGTGTGTGCACCGGTGCTCGCGAGCCACTACTCACGCCGCCGCGCCGGAAGGGGTCCGCTGCGCGTCGCACTGGACGCCTGCGTCGGGCTTGGGTTCCACGCGTGGATCCCCTGGCGCGCCCGGCGGGTGCAGAAGCACTTTGGCCACGACGATGCATGGCGACGCCGCACCGCGGCGCTGGCCCATGCCGCATTTGCCGACCCGAACGACATCGCGTTGTTCCGCATTGACAGTGCCGCGGCGCTGCGCAGCTACATCCGGCGCTATGAGGACGCAGCCCTCAACAAGCAGATCAATCCAGTCGGCTGGACCGTGGAGTGCGCCCTCGCGGACAAGCGACGCTTTGCTGCGCGCTGTCGTGCGGCCGGCCTGCCGCATCCTGCGACAATTGCGACCTGGTCGGCAGGTCAGCTGCAGATCCTGGAGGACCCGGGCGATCGCGAGCTGGTGGCGAAGCCAGCCGATGGCGAAGGCGGAGCGGGCTTTTGCAGGCTTGGTCTGATCGCGGATGCGCCCATGCTGCAGGCGCGCCTCTCCGCGCTGCGCCGCGTCCGCGGGGTGCTGCTGGTGCAGCCGCTGGTGGTGGTTCATGAGGCATTGCGCGATCTGGCCCTGGCGGCACTGCCGACAGTGCGAATCGTCACCATGGTCGATGAAGTGGGCGCACCCGAGGTGGTGAGCGCCACGTTCCGTTGTCCAACTGATCCCGCCTCCCCGGTGGACAACATGAAGGCCGGAGGTCTGATTGCTCCCGTGGCACTCGACAGCGGCCGCCTGGGGCTGGGCTGTCTGGGCTACGGTGGCGGCGATCATGCGTACCATCCGCGCACGGCCGCGCCCGTACTCGATCGCCAGCTGCCGGACTGGCAGGCCGCCCGACAGCTGGCGATGCGCGCGCATGCCGGCGCCTTTGCCGATTATGTCGTGGTCGGCTGGGATGTTGCCCTGAGTACTTCCGGGCCGATCCTGATTGAAGGCAATGGCAAACCCGGCGTGCTGATGCCCCAGCGGGCAGCGCGCACCGGCCTTGCCCAGGGGCGATATGGCGCGCTGCTGGCGTACCACCTCGAGCGCGTGTATTCGCGCTGACACATAACCATCAAATTTCCACAACACAGGCTTCGTAGGGTGCTCGAAGGAATGGCTATCAGGAATCCCATGAAGGCAGCTCCCGGCCTGCGGTTCA
>DATKBK010000328.1:0-5466 GCA_035514045.1 Steroidobacteraceae bacterium
TGCACTTCAGCGGCATTCTTCTTGGCAATGCTGTCCGCGAAAATGTTGCCTTGGGAACCTACCGCCAGATACATCCGCCGGCCATTCTTCGAGAACGCGATGTCGCGCGTGAAGTGACCGCCACCCACCGGCGAGATCTGCGGGATCACCACTTCGGGCACGCTGGTGGCTTCGGTGATGCCCTTCTTGTAGGCGTAGCGCACGATGCGATTCATCTCGGCCACGTACACCCATTGCGGCTTGTCGGCCGACGGGTGGAAGGCCAGCCCGTAAGGCTGCTGCAGGCCCTGTGCGAACACGGTGACGCTGGCGGTCTTGCCGTCGGCCGTGGGCCGCAGCAGCTTGATGCGGCCGCTATTGGTCTCGGCCAGGAACACGTCGCCGTTGGGCGCCACCAGCATGTTGCGCGGCGCCGTGAGGCCGGTCAGATAGACATCGACACTGAAGCCCGGCGGCACCTTGAGTTCAGCGCCGGCGGGCTTCGGCACCACCGTGGGGAAATTCGTGGCCGATGGAGTGGCATAGGGTGCAGGCAGTTGGTCCAGATCAACACGGTGCACCACGCCTGGCGCGTCCTTCTTCCATTCGGCCTCACCTGCTGGCGGAGCGGGCGGCCCCCCGCGTGGCGGACCGCCACCGGCGCGAGCACCGCCACCACCGCCCCCGCGCGGCGGACCGCCGGCACGGGCACCGTCATTCAGCGAACCGTCACGCAGCGCATTGAAGTAGGCAACAAGGTTGGTGCGGTCGGCGACGTTCGCCACCGGAATGACCATCGAGGTGCCAGGAACCGCCGTGGTGGGCGCCGCCAGGAAATGATCCAGCGTCGCCGCGTCCCAGGTCAGCCCGGACTTCTTCAGCGCATCGGTATAGCCGAAGGCGCCTGTCGTGGCTGCCTTGCGGCCTACCAGACCCTGCAGGTTGGGACCCTGCGCGCCGCCGTTGTCGCCCTCTTCGGCGCTGTGACAGAGCAGGCATTGCGTACGGAAGACCGTGCGTCCGGCCACGGCCGGCGATGGGGGAGCAGCGCCGGGCCCGGGTTGCGCCGCGAACGACGGCATGGCAGCTGCCCCAAGCAGCGCCGCAAGGATCAAGAGACTGCGTGACTTCATGCTTCCCCCGCAAGACGTTCGAGTGATCAGAATTGGCAAAAGGATACGGCAAACGCGCTGACACTGGCCATCTTAAGAAGGTGCTGCCAGGCCCGGGAGGGCCGGTTCAGGGAGGCGCGAGGCCTTTCGAATAACTGACCTTGCCATCCGCGGCTATGACGATGGCATCGGCGTCGGTGAGCCCGTCGATGAAGGCAATGCCGGCCTGCGGCCCAAGGATGAACACGGTCTTGGTCAGGCCGTCGGTACGGGTTGCAGTGGAGGCAATCACGGTCACGCTGCGCACCTCGTGCGGGGATCGCCCGGTTTTCGGGTCGAGGATGTGGTGATGACGCACCCCGTCCTCGTCGAAATAACGTTCATAGTCGCCGGAGGTGGAGAACGCCGCATCCACCAGCGGGATGCGCAGCACGATCTCCTCGCTGCGATCCGGATGACGGATGCCGATGACCCAGGGCTGGCCGAAGCGATCGCCAATCACGCGCGTGTCGCCGCCGGCATTGACCATGGCGCGCGTTACGCCGCGGCCGCGCAGCACTTCGATGCCGCGATCCACCGCGTGGCCCTTGGCAATGCCGCCCAGATCGATGCGCATGCCGGGGCGGCCGAAGGCCACGGTGCGCCGCACCGGATCAAGCCTCAGCTGCCGGTAGTCGACACCGGGCAAGGCGGCCGCGATAGAGGCATCGTCGGGACGTTGTCGCGCGCGGTAGTCGTAGAGATAGCCCACGCTGGCGTAGGTGATGTCGAAGGCGCCATCGGAGAGGCGCGAGTATTCCTGCGAAGTTTCGAGCAGCGCAAACAGCTCGGCCGAAATCGCCATCGGTGCGGCGGCCGCCGAGGCGTTCAGGCGCGAGACTTCTGAATCGGGCTTGTAGGTGCTCATCAGCGCATCGATGCGCCGCATCTCTGCAAACACCGCCGCGATCGACGCCTCGCCGGCTGCAGGGTCTTCGGCCCACAGCTGCACGGCGCAGCGTGTGCCCATGATGGTCTCTTCGCGTGACAGCCATGCAGCCTGAACTGTGGCTGAACCCAACGCCGCTTCCAGCAGCAGCAGCATGCTGAATTGTCGCAAAGCGGATACGGCGCGCGCGCTGGACATGCGGCAACGATACCGCAGGCCGAAGGGGTGGAGTAAGCTTCATCATCTACGGGGGCCTGCCACCTCTCACATTTTCGGAGAACCAGCTCACCATGAACAAATTCTTCCGCCACCTCGGTTGTGCCGCACTGGCCATCGCCGTCCTCGCCGCCCATGGCACGGTCAACGCCCAGGCCCGCGAGGAAGCGCGGTTGCTGACTGCCGCGGAAGTGCTCGACACGCTGCGCTCGCAGCAGGACACGCTGATCCCCGAGCGCCTGTTGCAGCGCGCCTACGGTGTGGCGGTGATCCCGGGCGTCACCAAGATCGCCTTCGTGCTGGGCGGTCGCCGCGGCAGTGGCGTGCTGACGGTGCGCGACAGCCGCGGCCGGTTCACCAATCCCGTGTTCGTGAATCTCACCGGGGGCAGCGTGGGCTGGCAGATCGGCGCCCAGGAGAGTGACATCGTGCTGGTGTTCACCACCCGGCGTGGCATCGAAGGCATCGCCGACGGCAAGCTGACGCTGGGCGTAGGCGCATCCGTGGCCGCGGGCCCCGTGGGCCGCGACGCCGAGGCGGGTGCGGGCAAGGACGCGGAGGTTTATGCCTATTCGCGCAGTCGCGGTGTATTCGTGGGCGTGGCGCTCAATGGCACGGCGCTGAGCATGGACACCAGGGGCAATCGGGCATTTTATGACCGCAAGGATGTGCTGCCTTCGGACATCATGAGTGGCGCGGCCACCAGCGACTCGCAGAACATCGGCCGCTTCCTGGCGGCGCTGGCGCGCAGCACCGGCGAGACCGCCGAAACTGCCGTTGCCGACGCACCGGTTGATGCCGTCGCAGTGCCGCAACCGGCGACCGGCGCAACGCCCGCCAACGAAGTGCGCACCTTCCCGATGGAAGACCCGTCGCCGGGCGGCGAGCCGCCGCAGTGATGGGCTAGCGCGGCAACAGCCACAGGGCCAGCGGCACGTATACCAGGCCCAGCAGCACCGAGATCGACGCCGCGCTCGCGGCCAGGTCGCGGTGCAGGCCTTCGCGATCAGCGAACACCACCGCGCTGAAGCCGATGGGTGCGGCCGCGCCCAGGATCAGCACCGCGCGGGTCAGTCCCTCAAGCTCGAACGCCCAGGCGAGCGCCAGCCCCAGTGCCAGCCCGAGCACGATTCGCAGGGCCAGCGCCGCCAGCACCCGGCCATCGCGAATCAGGCGGGCATCGAACAGCACACCCAGCGCGACGATCACCAGCAGCAGGATGGCCTGCCCCAGCGTGCGCAGCGGCACCACCACCCAGCCCGGCAGCTGCACATCCGACCCATTGATTGCCAGTGCTGCCAGCAGCGCCCACAGCGGTGGAAAGGTCAGCGCGCGCCGCAGGATGGCCGCCGCGCTTGCCCCATGGCCGCCGTACCAGGCAGCCAGCATGTACACGAAGGTGCTCTGGCCGATGATGTGGCCCAGGTCGAACAGCGCCAGTTCCGCAAAGCCTGCCTGACCCCAGGCGGCGATCACGAACGGGAACAGGAATCCGTTGTTGATCGACACCCCGCACAAGATCAGCGCACCCTGCTCGGGCCGCGGCAGGCGCATCCCGCGACCAACCAGCAGCGAGGCGGCCAGCGTGGCGAGCATGATCGCCAGCGAGCTTGCCGGCAACGCAATGAGATCAGCGCGTAGCGGAATGCGGCTCACGTCGGCGATGAACAGTGCCGGCAATCCCACCGTGATCACCAGCCGCAGCATGGCGCCGGCCTGTGGCGGCTTGAGCCAGCCGCGGCGACGTGCCACCAGACCGGCGACGAACAGCGCAATCAGCAGCGCAATGCGGATCTCTACCGGCACGCAGGTCAGGCCGCTGATTGCGCGGCGCGGGCGATGCGCAGCAGCGTGTCGCAATCCCCGCCGTCGCGGGGATACAGGGCGATGCCGATGCGGGCCGACACCCGCACTTCAGCCTGCGCCAGCGGCACCGCGCGGCCGATCTCCTCGCCTACGCGCGCCGCGACGCGCGCCGCCTGCTCGCTGTCGGTGAGATTCGCCAGCAACAGCACAAAGTCGCCCTCGTCCAGTCGCACCACGGTGTCGCCCGGGCGTACCAGCGTACCCAGCCGCGCGGCCAGCTCGCGCAGCAACTGCGCGCCGGCTTCCTCGCCGTGTGAATCGCTGATGACCTGCTGGCCCTCGAGGCCGACGGCGAGCAGCGCGATCATGCGACCGGGCCCCGGCACCGCTTCGAGCAGGTCGTCGTAAGTCTGTTCCAGATGCGCACGGCGGGCGAGGCCCGTGACTGGATCGCGCGCAGCGACGGGGCCTGCGCCACCGGCACGCGGATGCATCGCAGGCGCCAGGTGCGCATGGTCGATGATGGTCAGCAGCAGCGCTGCCACCACTGCCAGTACCGACACCGTGGCGATGAGGATGAGCAGGTCGGTGCTGCTGCCGGCGAGCTCACCGGGGACTGCGCCGAGGCTGTAGGAGTCGGGCTCGAAGCGCGCAGCGGCCATGCCGATATAGTGCATGCCGCAGAGGGCCACGCCGATCACGATACCTGCGCCGGCGCGCGCCAGCAGCATGCTGATGTTGAGTCCCTCGCGCAGCACCGAAGCCAGTCCAAGCAGCAGCCAGGAAGCCGCGACGGCGGCCGCGATCGAGTATGCGAACAATTTCTGGTCGTAGAAGACCGCCGGCACGATCTGCATGGCGAACAGGCCCGAGTAATGCATGCAGGCAAAGCCGATGCTCATGCACAGCCCAGCCAGCGCAAGGCGCAGTGCGCCCATGCGGGGCCCACCGGCGATCCACAGCGCAAAGAACGTGACCAGCACCGCAATGCCCAGCGAGAACAGCATCGTCGGCACGTGGTACACCACCGGGATCGGCAGTTGAAAGGCCAGCATGCCGACGAAGTGCATCGACCAGAGGCCCGCGCCGGTGATGACAGCGCCACCGACCAGCCAGGCGCGCGCAGTGCCACGCGGTGACATGGCCACGCGCTGCACCAGATTCAGGGCGGCGAAGGCAGTCAGCACGGCAATCACGATCGACAGCGCGACCAGCCGGGGCTCGTAGAAAGCGGTCATCGAGAATGACGTCAGCCGTCAAGCATAGACAATGCCGCAGCCGCCCAGCCCGCAGTACCCGCCCGGATTCTTGTGCAGGTACTGCTGGTGGTCGACCTCCGCCCAGTACACGTCCGTCAACGGAGCGATCTCGGTGGCGATGGTCCCGAAGCCGCGTTCGGTCAAGCGGGACTGGTAGCGGTCACGA
>DATKBK010000329.1:0-3738 GCA_035514045.1 Steroidobacteraceae bacterium
GGAGCTGGACTACCCAGCCGACCTGACGCGCTGTCGCCAGATCGCGGCGGATTGGAGTACCGGTGAACCTGTGGCCCCGTCAGTTGCCTGACAGAAGCCGTTGCACCAGTTCCAGGTCGGCGGGCTTGTCCACGTCGATGGCGGCGCGGCCGTCAGAAAGCACTACCGGCGCCAGCCGCGCACCGGCCACGCTGCCCACCCGGTCGAGCGCCTGTGCCAGGCCGAGCAGGCGAAGCCGGTAGCGCAGCGCATAGGTGAACCCCAGCCGCTTGAGCATGGCAAGCGGGCGTTTGCGTTCGGCTTCCAGCTGCTGCCAGAGGCGCACCAGTGCCGTCGAGGCCGGTGTACGCAGCAGGAACAGATTGCAACCCGAATAGTCCCCGTCCGAAAAGCGCAGCCAGGTGCGGATGGTGTCAGGAACGGCAGCCAGCACGGCCTCGCGCCGCGCCAGGGCCACCAGCGCGTCTGCCTCGGCCGGGGTGGCGCGGGCTGCAGCGAGGAATTCCATCACCCATGCCGCCTGCAGCAGCGCGTGATCGGCAGTGGTCACCAGCAAGGGCAGTTGCTCGCGCTCCAGAGCCGCGGCCACGCTGGCGGAAGGCCCACTTGCCGCAGGCACGACAGCAACCGGCTTCCCGCAGGGCGGCAGCTGCTCCAGCACCTCGGGACGATCGATGGCCACCACAATGCGCGTCACGTCTGGCACCGCATCCAGCGCGGCCAGCACATGTGCCAGCATCGGCTTGCCACCCACCTCTATCAGCGCCTTGTGCGACACGCCGGCATGCCGTGCCAGCGGATCACCCCCCGGCCGTGTGCCCGCCAGTACCAATGCGACACATGGACTGGCGCTGCTCAAGGCAACTGCTTCTCGAATACGCGGTAAGTCTTGTAGGCAATGCCGCCCAGCGTTTCGATCATGCGACGCATGGGCAGGTTGTCCTCCAGGATCCACGACAACTCGGCCTGCTCGATACCTTTGGGCACGCCATGGCGCTGGAAGCTGTGGATGATGGCCAGTGGCACCATCCCGCCCAGCAATCCGCCGGCGAAACTGCGGCGCACGCCCATCAGCGGCACCCGCGCGGTGCGCGCGCCGCGCTTCAGGCGCAGCAGCAGCTTCAGCCAGTTGAACGGCAGCAGGCGACCATTGAAATCGCGAATGATCTCGTTGAGGTTCGGCAGCAGGATGCCGAACGCCACGGCCTGGCCCTGGTACTCGGCGATGGCCGTCCAGGTCGGGTCGAGCAGCGGCTTCAGGCCCCTGGCCATGTGCGTGAGCTCAGCCTCGGTGAACGGCACGAAGCCCCAGTTCTGGCTCCAGGCATCGTTGAAGATCTCCATCACCAGCCGGAATTCTTCCTCGATGCGCGACATGTCGATGTGCCGGATGCTTACGCCGCGCCCCTCCGTGCGCCGCACCAACCGCATGACATGCTCCGGGAAGCCGGGCAGCGCGTCGTACAGATAGGCGAGAACATCCCTGGCCTTGGCATAACCCAGCGCTTCGATGTGCGCGGCGGCATAGCGCGGGTCGTGCGGCATGAAGACCATGGGCGGGGTGTCGAAGCCATCGACCAGCAGGCCGGTCTCCTCGTTGATCGACAGGCTGAACGGCCCGCGCACCAGCGTGCGTCCACGCGCGCGCAACCAGTCTTCGGCGGCACCGAACAGCGCGGCAAACACTTGCGGATCATCCTCTGCGGCGACACAGCCGAAGAATCCCAGCCGCGGGTCGGGCACCAGCCGGTCGACCTGCGCGCTGATGCGGCCCACGTCGTGTCCGTCCCGCACCGCCAGGAAATACTGCGCCTCGGCATGCTCGAAGTAGGGATTCTTGCCCGGACTCAGCGCATCCAGGCGCTCGGCTTCCAGTGGCGGGACGAAGTGCGGATCGGTTGCGTACAGGCGCGCGGGCAGACGGATGAAGCGCTTCAGCCCGCCCCGGTCCCGCACCGGCACGATCGTGATCCCGGCTATCGGCGTGCTCGCGTCCGCGAATCGCTGGTTCATTTCAGGCCCGCTCGGCACTGCGCAACTGCACCAGTCCCACCATCGCGAAGGCCAGCGGGGCGGCGAAGGCTGCCACCAGCGGCGCGAGGCGCCCGCTGGTGCCGAAGGCCGAGAACACGCCGTCAACCAGCAGGAAGCCCAGTCCGAGCACCAGCGCAATGAGCATGCGCCCGCCGCCGCCGCCCCGCTCGGAGACCAGCGCCGCGGGAATGGCCAGCAGCATCATGATGAACACCGTGAACGGCGCGGCGAAGGACTGCATCAGCACCGTTTCATAGAAGCTGCGCGGCCGCGTGCCGACACGCTCGCCGCCGATCACTGCGGCCAGCTCCACGTTCGACAGATGCGGCTCGGCCGCATCCAGTCGCACCACGTCGTCCGGGCGAAGGTTGGATTCCCAGCGGCGCCCGGTCGAGGTTGCGCCACCGGTATCACTGTGCACAGCCAGCTCGTCAACGCCCGACAGCTGCCAGGCGCCGTCTTGCCAGCGAGCCTCCTCGGCGCGGGTGCGCAGGTTCAGATGGCCATCCACGCCGCGCTCGAAGATGCGCAGGTCGAGCAGGCGCGCACCGTCGGCGCTGTGGCGCTGGAACAGCAGCACACCGCCACTGGTGTGCACCCACTCGGGGTCCGCGGCGCGCTCTTCCAGCGGCACGGCATCATCCCACCAGCTCGCAAGTGCGCCTTCGGCCATCGGCACCAGTTTCTGCGCCAGCGCCACATGCAGCAGCGCAAACGCCAGCGGCACCGGCAGCAGGTGCAGCATCACCCGCGTCAGGCCCACTCCCGCCGTGCGCAGTGCCGTGATCTCGCGCGTGCGGGCCAGGGCAAGGAAGGCTGCCATCGAGCCGAGCAGACCCGCGAGGGGCAGGGAGAGTTCCAGCTGTGCCGGCAGGCGCAACGCTGCGTAGCGCAGTACGCCCGCCACGCCCAGACCGCGGTCCAGCACCTCGGTGGTCACATCGAGCAGCTCCATCAACTGCATCAACGCCGCCAGGGCCAGCAGCAGCGCGAAAACCTGGCCGGCGACTCGGCGGCGCAGGTAATTGCCCAGCACCCATTTCATTTATGCGACGCCTTGCGACGCCTCTGAGCGCCCTCGAAGGCGGTCTCGATGGCGCTGACCGCACGCATCACGGGATTGTCGCCCGGCCACTGCAGGCTGCTGCGGAACAACCACAGGCCAAGCGCCCCGAACAGCACCACCGGTAGCCACACGGACAGCCATGCAATGGCGCGGCCGGTCTCGGCCATGCTCTCGCCCAGCACCAGCGACTGGTCCAGCGCCAGCAATGCCAGCACCGCGAACACGGTGCCCGGCGCGCGTCGGCCTCGCTTGGCCGCCATGCCCAGCGGCAGCGCCAGCAATGGCAGCAGCAGCGGCAGCACCGTGCGCGCCAGCCGGCCGTGGAATTCGCCGGTAAGCTGTGCGGGCGTGAGCTTTTCTGCTGCAGCCGGCACGTTTGGTGGGCGCAGCTCCGGCAGCGTCAGCTGGCGTACCTTGATGCCACGGGGGTCGTAGGGCGGCGCGACAACGGTGAAGTCCTCATTGATGCGAGCGCTGGTGAATCGCCACGTACTTACAGTGCCGTCAGCCGCGCCGCCCACGATCAAACCATTGCCAAGCTCCAGCTGCAGGCTGGCGCCGTCGGCCGCTGGCACCAGCTTGCCAGTCTGCGCGGTCATGATCTGTTCGTCGCCGCCCTCATGACGCTCGACAAATAC
>DATKBK010000330.1:0-2236 GCA_035514045.1 Steroidobacteraceae bacterium
ATTCGCAGCTCAGTTTTTCGAGCCGGGGCCGGTCCAGCACCGTGATGCGGCCGCGGCTGTACCTGATCACGCCGAGCCGCTGCAACTTGCCCGCCGCCTCGGTGACCCCCTCCCGGCGCACGCCCAGCATGTTGGCGATCAGCTCCTGGGTCATGGCCAGTTCGTTGGAGGCGAGCCGGTCGAGCGACAGCAGCAGCCAGCGGCACAGCTGCTGATCCACCGAATGATGCCGGTTGCACACCGCCGTCTGCGCCATCTGCGTGATCAGGGCCTGCGTGTAACGCAGCAGGACATGCAGCATTTCGCCGTGGCGATTGAATTCCTCGGTGATCCGCGCCTGCGTCAGGCGCCAGCCGCTGCCAGCACTCTGTACGATCGCCCGGTTGGTGGTAGTGGCGCCGCCCATGAACAAGGCGATGCCGATGGCGCCGTCGTTGCCCACAACCGCGATCTCGGCTGATGAGCCGTCTTCCATGACATACAGCAGCGACACGATGGCATCGACCGGAAAGTAGATGTGACGCAGCTGATCGCCCGACTCGTACAGCACCGTGCCCAGCGGCAATTCAACGGGTTCAAGATACGGGAAAATCCTCGCGCGCTCGGCGGATGGCAACGCGGCCAGGAGGTGGTTTTGCTCGGGATTACGCATGTTTCCGGGGCACCAGAGTGACAGCCGGTGGGGCGGGGCCGGCCGAGTATAGCCGCTGCCACGGGTTCAAGGTACGGTGGCGGACAGAGCGGGCGTGGCGGATCGGTATGGGTGGCGAATTGGGCTATAATTGCGACCGGAACCGGAAGAAATTCGAGCTGGTCGGATTCCACCTTTTCCGCCAGATCCGTCAATGGTGGCCCGCATCGGCTCCTTCGCGACGGCCCGCCGTGAATCCCGCCAGGCCCGGAAGGGAGCAACGGCAACGGATGGGCCGGGTGCCGAATGTCCGGCTGGTGCGGGCCGCCTCCAGATGATTCAAGTTCGGCAGGACATGAGCTACACCGCACTGGCCCGCAAGTGGCGCCCCAAGAGCTTCGGCGAGATGTCCGGCCAGGAGCACGTGCTCCAGGCGCTATCCAATGCGCTGGATGCCGGCCGCGTGCACCATGCCTTCCTGTTCACCGGCACGCGCGGCGTGGGCAAGACCACAGTGGCGCGCATCTTCGCCAAGTGCCTGAACTGCGAGCAGGGGGTGTCGGCCACGCCCTGCGGCCGGTGTGCCACCTGCACCGATATCGATGCCGGCCGCTTCCAGGACCTGATCGAGGTGGACGCCGCCTCGCGCACCAAGGTCGAGGACACGCGCGACCTGCTTGAGAACGTGCAGTACCTGCCCTCGCGCGGGCGGTACAAGATCTACCTGATCGACGAAGTGCACATGCTCTCCACGCACTCCTTCAACGCGCTGCTGAAGACGCTGGAGGAGCCGCCGCCGCATGTGAAGTTCCTGCTCGCCACCACCGATCCGCAGCGCCTGCCGGTGACGGTGCTGTCGCGCTGCCTGCAGTTCAACCTCAAGCGCCTGCCGGTGAGCCTGATCCAGGCGCGGCTGGCATTCATTCTGGAGCAGGAAGCCGTCACGGCGGAAGCTGCCGCGTTGCGCATGATCGCCACCGCCGCCGATGGCTCGCTGCGCGATGCGCTGTCGCTGCTCGACCAGCTGCTGGCGTTTGGCGGTGCGCGCGAGGTACGCGAGAGCGAGGCGCGCATCATGCTGGGCACGGTGGACCGTGGACAGGTGGTGCAGCTGGCGCGGCTGCTGGCTGCCCAGGACGTGGCTGCGCTGCTCGAGTTTTCAAGGCAGCTGGAACAGTTCTCGCCCGACTACGTGCAGCTGCTCGATGCGCTGGTGAGCCTGCTGGCGCGCATCGCGCTGTTCCAGGCGGCGGGCAGGCCCTACGACGATGAAGACGACGTGGAGCCGGCCACACTGGCGGAGCTGGCGGGCGCCATCGCCGCGGAAGACCTGCAGCTGTACTGGCAGGTGGGGGTTCTTGGCCGGCGCGATCTGCCGCTGGCCGGTGACCAGCGCAGCGGGTTTGCGCTGACGCTGCTGCGGATGCTGGCGTTCCGGCCCGGTGCCGATGCCGCAGCGGCCGGCGAGGCCGCTGTGCCTGCCAGTGGCGTCGCGGGCGTGCGCGCCAGCATGGCCCGTGCAGCGCCAGCACCAACGGTGACTTCCCAGCAGGGCAGGCCGGCAGGCACCGCGGCAACAGCGGGCGCCGCGAAAGCCGGTGCCGC
>DATKBK010000331.1:0-2373 GCA_035514045.1 Steroidobacteraceae bacterium
CGCCTCGCCGCGGCGCCGCGAGCTGCTCGACCAGCTGGGTGTGGCGCACGAGGTGTTGCCGACCGACGTGGATGAAACGCCGCAGCCGGGAGAATCCCCCGCCACGCTGGCGCAGCGCCTTGCGCGCACCAAGGCGCTGGAGGGCCGCCGACGTGATCGCGGCGCGCGGCCGGTGCTGGGCGCAGACACCGTGGTGACGGCCGATGGTGTGCTGTTCGGCAAGCCGGCCGACCGTGCCGACGCGGTGCGCATGCTCACGGCGTTGGGCGGGCGCGAACACCAGGTGCTGACTGCGGTGGCGCTGGCGCCGGCCGGTGAAGGTCCGGCGCTCGAGGCACTGTCGGCCAGCACGGTACGGATGCGCATCATCGGCATTGACGAGGCTGGGGCGTACTGGGATAGCGGCGAACCCGCCGGCAAGGCTGGTGCCTACGCCATTCAGGGACTGGGTGCCGTGTTCATCGAACATATCGCCGGCAGCTATTCCGGCGTGATGGGTCTTCCCCTGTACGAAACCGCCCGGCTGCTGCAGGCTGTGCAGTCGTCCGGAGAGCGTTAGATGACCATCGAGATCCTGGTCAACGTCGCGCCGCGTGAAATCCGCGCCGCGCTGCTCGACAATGGCACCTTGCAGGAGGTCTTCATCGAACGCGCCAGCCGGCGCGGGTTGGTGAGCAATCTTTACAAGGGGCGCGTGTCGCGCGTGCTGCCCGGAATGCAGGCGGCGTTCCTGGAGATCGGGTTGGCGCGCACTGCCTTCCTGCATGTCGCCGACATCCTGGCGCCGCCACCTGATCTGGGCAATGACGCGCACGATGATGCGCGGCCGGCCGAAGCCGACATCCGCACGCTGGTGCGCGAGGGCGACGAGTTGCTGGTGCAGGTGGTGAAGGATCCACTGGGCACCAAGGGCGCGCGGCTGTCCACGCATGTATCGCTGCCCTCGCGCTACCTGGTGTTCATGCCGCGCGGTACGCGCGTGGGCGTGTCCTCGCGCATCGAATCGGAGGAGGAGCGCAACCGCCTGCGCGAACTGGTCACCGGACTGGCCGAGCAGCATGGCCGTGGCGGCTACATCGTGCGCACCGCGGCCATGGCCGCGCCCGTGGAGGCACTGCATGCCGACATGCTGTTCCTGCAGCGGCTGTGGACCCATGTGCGCGAACGCTCGCTTTCCACACCCTCCGGCAACCTGGTGCACGAGGACCTGCCACTGACCACGCGCGTGCTGCGCGACGAGCTGCGTGCCGAGGTGCGCCGGGTGCTGGTGGATTCGCCGGTCGAGGCTGAGCGCATGCGCGAGTTCGCGCGCTCGTTCATGCCCGATTTCGCCGATCGCATCGAGCTGCACCAGGCGCCGTTGCCCATCTTCGACCTGCATGGCGTCGAAGAGGAGATCAGCCGCGCGCTGGATTCGCGCGTGCCGCTGAAGTCTGGTGGCTACATCGTTATCCAGCAGACCGAGGCCATGACCACCGTGGACGTGAACACGGGTGGCTACGTGGGGCACCGCAACCTGGAAGAGACCATCTTCCGCACCAACCTGGAAGCGGCGGTGACTATCGCGCGCCAGCTCAGGGTGCGCAACCTCGGCGGCATCATCGTGCTCGACTTCATCGACATGCGGGAGCCGGATCATCGCCAGGCGTTGCTCGATGCCTTGCAGTCGGCGCTGGCTGCCGATCGCGCGCAGACGCACATCGCCAGCGTATCGCCGCTGGGCCTGGTCGAAATGACGCGCAAGCGCACGCGCGAGAGCCTGGAGCACCTGCTGTGCGCAGCCTGCCCGCAATGCCAGGGACGCGGTTACGTGCGTACGGCCGAGACGGTCAGCCACGAGATCTTCCGCGAGCTGATGCGCCAGAGCCGGCAGTTCCAGAGCGACGAACTGGTAGTGCTGGCTCATCAGGACGTGGTGGACTGGCTGCAGGACGAGGAGTCATCCGTGCTGGCGGAACTGGAGACCCAGGTGGGACGGCCCATCCGCCTGCAATCCGAGCCGCTGTATGCCATCGATCAATACGACGTGGTGCTGGCGTGAGGGGCTGCAGGTCATGACGTGCTCAGCGCAGAGTGCGCTCAGCCTGACGGGCGGAAAGGCATCAGCGATCGGTGACGATGGAGCGCTCGCTGAACTTCCAGCGGCCGTCCTCACGCACGAGCTTGTCCTGGTAATGGCCTTTCCCGACCACCTCCTGACGACCGTTCTCGAGCGGGCTCAACAGTGTCCAGCGGCAGAAGGAAGTCGCCGTATTGCCGTTCACTTCGATGCGCACGTTGGTGAGCAGATGTGAGCTTCCTGGACGCGGACCGCGCGTGTTCGCGCCGCCGAAGTTCTTTTCGAGCAACTCGCGGATCTGGGCAGGCCCCTTG
>DATKBK010000332.1:0-3691 GCA_035514045.1 Steroidobacteraceae bacterium
GCTGGCCAGCGCCGCAGCGGCATGATCGCCGACCACCTTCTCGACGAAACTGCGATCGATCTTCACCGCCTGCACCGGCAGACGGCGCAGGTTGGCAAGCGAGGTGTTGCCGGTGCCGAAATCATCCAGGGTCAGCCCCACTCCCAGCTCCGACAACTCGCGGATGCACTGCTGGCTGCCCTCGTCGGTGAGGACGGCCTCGCTGATCTCGAAGGTAAACGCGGTAGGCGCCAGGCGATGGCGCTCCAGCTGGCGCCGCAGGTTGGTGGCGAACTGCGCTTCGCGCAGCTGCTGCACCGACAGGTTCACCGCCAGCACGGGTACAGTGACGCCGGCTTCGCGCCAGCTGGCCAGCTGCGTGCAGGCCGCTTCCATGACCCACGCACCCAGGTCCACGATCAGGCCCGATTCTTCCGCGGCAGGCACGAACTCGGCCGAGGTGCGCAGCACGCCGCCGGGCTGCTGCCAGCGCAGCAGCGCCTCGATGCCCGCCAGACTGCCGTCACCGACCCGGTACTGCGGCTGGAAGAACAGCGAGAACTCGCGCCTGCTGAGCGCGCGGAACATGCCGGAATCGGCCGAGCGCTGGCCCATCTTGGCGTTGTAGAACTCCGCGCCGCCGCGGCCCAGCTCCTTGGCGCGATACATCGCCAGATCTGCATTGTGCAGCAGCTCGTCGATGCCGGCGCCCTCGGCCGGGAACAGCGCGATGCCGATGCTGGCGCGCACCAGGTTGTCGCGGCCGCCCAGGTGGATGGGCTTGCGCAGCGAGTTGATGACGCGGTCGGCCACGGCCGCCGCCTCGCCGGCGTCGTAAACGTCGCGCAGGATCACCGTGAACTCGTCGCCCCCAAGCCGCGCCACCGTGTCGCCTTCCTTCACGCAACCCCGCAGGCGCTGCGCAATGATGGACAGCAGCTGGTCGCCAGCCTCGTGGCCCAGCGAATCGTTGACGCGCTTGAAGTGATCCAGATCGATGTACAGCAACGCGCCGCTGCCGCCGCTCTGCGCCACGCTGAGCAGTTCGGACTGCAGCTGGTCGCGGAACAGCAGCCGGTTGGGCAGCTGCGTGAGTGGATCGAAGTGCGCCTGCCGGTACAGGCGTTCGGCGCGCGCATTGCTGGCCAGCGACAGGCCCAGCCGCTGCGCGCACTGCGTGCCGGTCTCGGCGATGCTGGCGCTGCCGATTGGCGGCTCGGCGTAGCCCACTGCCAGGATGGCGGCCACCTCGCCGCCGGCCATCACCGGCCATACCCAGAAGAAGGTCGAACCATTGCCCAGCAGCGGCTGGAGGAAGCTGTGGCGGCCCTCCTCGCAGCGCACCACCGTGAGGCCCTGTTCGGATTCGCGCAGCGTGGCCACCATGAAGTCGTCGAGCTGCACGCGGGTCACCGGCGCGCCCCCGGTCGCATTCACCACGAACAGGCGGCCGTGGCCGGTTACGTGTTCCACCAGCGTGAGACCGACATTGTGGGACCGGGTGACCGCGCGTACGCGACCAAGCACCTGGTCGATGACATTCTCATAGTCGCCGCCCGGCAGCAGCAAGGCATCGATTTCGTCGAGGACGCGCCGGGTTTCGTTCTGCTGCTGGATGGCCTCGGAGGCGCGATTGCAGGACTCGGCCAGCAGCCGCACTTCCTCCAGCAGCCGCGGTGACACCGGCACCTTTACGCGGCGCTCCGGCATCTGGCCCAGCGCCCGCCGCAGCTGACCCAGGGTCTGTTCGTGGCGGCTGACCACCCGGTAGCAGAGCAACGCCGCCAGCAGCACCAGTGGCACGAAGGTGGCCTGGGTGCGCAGCGCCGACCAGAACGCCACCAGCCAGGAGCGATCCTCGGCCAGCGCCACCATCGCAAGGCCCGAATCCGAAGTCACGGCCTGGAGGGCGATGGGCATGACCGCACCCACCCAGGCCGTGCCCGATTCACTCCAGGCAATGTTTCCGACTGCATCGCCAGGGCCGGGGCTGCCGAGGTGCGCGCTGCTCTGGGTGGCGATGGGAGGTGGCACGCTGCGGGTGCTGTAGTAAAGCTGGCCCCGCGCGTCGAATGCCGCGAGGTGCCATGCAGGGTCCGCGCCAGCCGGCAGCAACTGCCAGTCTTCGTGCAGTTCGGTCAGCAGCCGGCGGCGCGGTGGGGGTTCCTTGAGTTCGCGCAGCAGGTAGAAACGGCCGGGGCCTGAGGCGGTGTGGGGCGCGAGCAGCACGCTGCGCGCTGCCTCCAGGGCTTCGTGTTCCCGCTCCGTCATCTGGAACTGGCGCGGGCCGGCAGTGAAGGAGCGGCCCTCGCCCGCCTCCAGCACCACCACGGAACCGAACATGCCGGGATCACGCCGCAACCGTGCTTGCAGGCTCTCCCAGCTGCCATCGGGATCGCGCGGAATATTGTCCATCGTCCAGCGCAGCAGCTTGTCGGCCGTGGCCAGACGCGCGCGCATCGCCAGTGCCGCCTGCTGCGCGGACTGGCGCAGCTGCTGCTGGTGCATGTCGCGATATTGGCGGTGCTGTTTGCCAGCCTGCAGCAGCACGCTCAGGACCAGCAGCAGCAGACCGCCCGCGAATACCGCCCAGGCCGTCCTTCTGCCCATCCCGCCGAATAGTGCAAACCGGTTTCCGCGCATCCGCCACGCTCCTCCTTCAGTTCTGCATTTGACAATGCAGGGCCGGCAGGTGGCGTGCGCCACTTCACCAAACGAAACCAGCGGCTCAAGAAATGCGGTTGCCCCACCCGAAAGCGGATTCGGCGCCCATTTGGTGCGACGCAGCAGGGGAGCCGTCGTCGCCAGCATCCCGTACGGCAGGCCAGCTTCCATCTGCCCCTTTGCGCGCAGGAGGGCGTGCGAGGCAGTGCTATCGGGTACCAGCGGCTGGACCACACCACCAACCGCGTTGCGCCGGTCAAGCGACAGGTTCACCCTGACCCGCGCCAGGGGGTAATCTTGCGGCATGTCGAGGATCGCAACGCTGCTTGCCTTGCTGGCCTGCCTGCTGCCACAGCAGGTCAGTGGTGCCGAAGCGCCGGCGGATGAGCGCAGCACCAGCTACCGCCAGTACCGCGAGCTGTTCGATGCCGGCAATTACATCGCTGCCCTGCCGCTGGCGGTGCGGGTGGCCGAGCTGACTGCCAACCAGTTCGGCCCAGAGGCGCCGGAACTGGCCAATCCGCTGACCAACCTGGCCACCACGCTGTTCCGCATGGACCAGTATGGGGACGCGCTCGACACCTACCGGCGGGCGCTGACCTTGCTCGAACTCACCGGTAATTCCACCGATCCGCGCCTGATTGCGCCCCTGCATGGACTGGGCGCCTCACTGCGCGCGCTTGAGCGCCACGAAGACGCCATCGTGCCGCTCAAGCGCGCGGTGGACATCATCCGCAACCGCGATGGCCTGCATGCACCAGCGCAGCTGCCGATGCTGCGCCTGTTGATCGCCAGCTACGAGCAGACCCGGCGCAACGAAGACGCCACCCGCGAGCACATGTACGCATTCAACGTTGCCGAACAGGCCTGGGGCGGCGAAGACCCCCGCATGATCCCGGTGATTGCCGAGCTTGCCCAGTGGTACGAGCAGACCGGCCGCTACAGCGCTGCGCGGCTGCTGCACATCCGCACGGTGCAGATCGCCGACCGCGAGCGCCCCATGAGCCTGAAGGCCATCGACGGCCTGCGTGGCATCGCGCGCACCTAC
>DATKBK010000333.1:0-8253 GCA_035514045.1 Steroidobacteraceae bacterium
CGCAGCAGCGCCAATGTCAGCACAGTCACGCCCACCCACTTGTGCCAGTTGTAGACCTTCAGGCGCAACGGGCTGACCGCCATGCTGGTCATGGTCCAGCCCATGAACAATGCGGCGAAGACCAGACCCGCCACCGCCCAATGCAGGCCGACCGCGGTGCGCGTGTAATGGGAATCGGTCAAATGTGGCTCGCCAAGCAAAACGGGCCGGCAGTTTAGCGTGTGAAGGTGTCCTCAGCGCGACAGCGCGCGCGCAGAATGCGGCGTCACCGTCATTCCATAAAGCCTGCCCTGCGGGGTTCGTTTGCCGAACGGCATAGCTTCGGGATCCCTGCAATACCGGGACAGGGGGAACCCTTGTCAGCTGCAATGATCTTATACTTGGGTGGTTACGGACGCGTTGGCGCGTAACCGCCGCGCCTTGCCGTTTCTTCGGGGGAGATCGCTACGTGACACTGAACCGCTCTGGGCATGTCCTGGTTGTTGTTGCAGGCCTCGCTACCTGCGGCCTCCAGGCGCCGGTTTTTGCTGCAGAGGCAGCAACAGGCGACAGTGCCCACTGGAAGCAGATCCAGACCTACTGCGTCGACTGCCACAACTCCGAAGACTGGGCTGGCAGCGTCGCGTTCGACACCATGTCCGCCGACAAGATCCCTGAAGACGGCAAGATCTGGGAAACCGCCATCAAGAAGCTCAAGGGTGGCCTGATGCCCCCGCCAGGCGAAGCACAGCCCCCGTCCGAGGTCACCACCCAACTCGTTTCCTGGCTCGAGACCACCCTCGACAAGGCCCAGGTGCGCCCCTACGCGGGCCACATCCCGCTGCGCCGCCTCAACCGCCGCGAATACGCCAACTCGATCCGCGATCTCATCGGCCTGAACATCGATCCGGCCAACTACCTGCCACAGGATGAGATCAAGGAAGGCTTCGACACCGACGCCGAGGGCCTGCGCGTGACACCGGCCTTCCTCGACCAGTCCGTGACCGCAGCCCGCGCGCTGGCGCTGTACGCCGTCGGCGACGCGAAGTCGGTACCGCTTGAGACCACCTATGGTCCGGTCGCGAACATGATTCTCTCGCTGGCCGCGAGTGTCGCCGAAGGCTCGGGCAACCAGCAGAGATACCGGGACGGCATGCCCTTCGGTACCCGTGGCGGCATGTCGGTCGAGCATGTGTTCCCGGCCGACGGCGAGTATGTATTGAGCATCGGCGACATGGCGCTGGCCCGCACGGTGCCGAACATGGAGTTCGAAAGCACGGTCATCGCGTTGCTCGATGGCAAGGAGTTCTGGCGTACCGTGGTCGGCGGTGAAGACGACCACAAGGGTATCGACCAGCGGCTCGACGATGCCGTGGCGGCCATCAATGGCCGTCTGAAGGACATCCGCTTCAACGCCACGGCGGGCCAGCACACGGTGGCCGTGACCTTCCTGCGCCGCAGCTACGCCGAGCATGATGATCGCAGCGCATCCCCGGGCCACTCGGACGACAGGCGTGGCTTCAATCCGCTGGAAGGCGGCAACCAGCGCGTGCCGGCCGTCCATGCCATTCACATCAAGGGCCCGGTGAAGATCACCGGCATGAGCGACTCGGCCAGCCGGCAGAAGATCTTCATCTGCAAGCCGGCCAGCGCGGCCGAGGAACCCGCCTGCGCGCGCAGCATCGTCGAGAACCTGGCCCGCAAGGCGTTCCGCCGCCCGGTGACCAACGAAGAAGTCGCGCCGCTGATGGGCTTCTACGACCGCGCACGCGCCGGTGGCGCGACATTCGACGTGGGCATTCGCGAGTCGCTGTCGGCGGTGCTGGCCAGCCCGCTGTTCCTGTACCGCGCCGAGGCCGCCACCGACCAAGGCAGCCGCGAGCTGACCGACCTGGAGTTGGCCTCGCGCCTGGCCTTCTTCATCTGGAGCAGCCTGCCCGATGACGAGCTGCTGCGCCTGGCCGCAAACAACGAGCTGTCGAAGCCCGAGGTGCTGAAGGCCCAGGTACGCCGCATGATCCGCGACGACCGTGGCATCTCGCTCACCCGCGACTTTGCGTTCCAGTGGCTCAACGTCGCCAAGATGGACGCGATCGTGCCGGCCCGGGCCCAGTTTGGCCACGCCTCCGGCGTCTACGATCCCCGGGCGGCACTGAAGAAGGAGCTGGAGCTGTTCATGGACAGCATCCTGCGCGCCGACCGTAGCGTGGTGGATCTGATCACCGCCGACCACACCTTCATCAACGAGCAGATCGCGCAGCTCTACGGCCTGACGGACGTACGCGGCAACGGTTTCCACCGGGTCACCCTCAAGGATCCGAACCGGTTCGGCCTGCTGGGCAAGGGCGCCATCCTGATGGTGACCGCGAATCCGAACCGCACCGCCCCGGTATTGCGCGGCGCATGGATCATGGAGCGCATTCTGGGCACGCCGCCGGCCGTGCCGCCGGCCAACGTGGAGCAGCTGCCCGCCAATGTCGGCGGACGGGCTGCCACCGTGCGCGAACGCACCGAAGTGCACCGCCAGAACCCGGCCTGTGCCAGCTGCCATGCAATGATGGATCCGCTGGGCTTCGCACTCGAGAATTTCGATACCGTCGGCCAGTTCCGCACAGTCGACTCGCAGTCGGGCCAGCCGATCGACACTGCGGCCACCATGCCCGACGGCACCCATCTGTCAGGCCCTGCAGACCTGCACCAGGCGCTGGCCGCCCGCAAGGACCAGTTCGCGGCGATCATCACCGAGAAGCTGATGACCTACGCCGTGGGCCGGCATGTGGAGTTCCGCGACATGCCATCGGTCCGTCGCATCGTGCGTGCCGCCGAGGCCAACAACTACCGCTTCGAGGACATCGTGCTGGGGGTCGTGAACAGTGACGCCTTCCGCCGCCGTGAAGCTCCCGCCCCGCTACCCGCGTCGACCACGGCGCAGGTTGCCAATTCCGCTCCCGCCAACGTTCCGTCCGCTCCCTGAAGTGCTGGAGGCATAGCGCCATGTACCTGACCAAGAAGCACCTGTCCCGCCGCATGGTTCTGCAGGGCGCAGGCGCCGCCATCGCCCTGCCGTTGCTCGACGCGATGATCCCGGCGCATACGGCGCTGGCGCAGACCGCCGGAGCCGCCAGGACGCGCCTGGCCTTCGTGTACTTCCCCCATGGCGCGGTGCAAAAATACTGGACCCCCGAGGGCACCGGCAGGGACTTCAAGTTCTCGCCCATCCTCAAGCCCATCGAGCCCATGCGCGACTACGTCACCGTGGTGACCAATCTGCGCAACAAGCCGGGCGAGAGCTCCAACCCGCACGGCATCATCGAATCCACCTGGCTCACCTGCAAGAACCCGGACGACCGCAGCAGCACCGGCCCCACGGTTGGCTTGTCGATCGACCAGGTCGCCGCCCGCGAGATCGGCCAGGAAACCCCGCTGTCGTCACTGGAACTGTGCGGCGAGCCCGGCGGTTCGGTGAACTTCCGTGGCGCCGGCCAGGGCCTGCCGCTGGAGGGCAACCCGCGCAAGGTGTTCTTCGGGATGTTCGGCGCCGGCGATTCCAACGCAGACCGCATGGCTCGCCTGGAAGCCCAGGGAAGCATTCTGGACTACGTGAACGAGGCCAGCCGGAGCCTGGCCGGCAAGCTGGGCGCTGCGGATCGCGCCCGGGTCAACGACTACCTGGAATCGGTACGCGAGGTCGAGGGTCGGGTGCAGAAGCTGATGGCCAAGGCCGACAGCCTGGGCAACCTGCCGGACGCGCCGGTCGGCACCCCCGACGATTTCGGCGAACTGCTCGATATCCAGTTCGACATGATTGCGCTGGCCTTCCAGACCGGCCAGACGCGCATCGCCTCCATGCGCATGATCAAGGAAGCCTCGATGCGCACCTTCCCGTCGGTCAACGTGGACGAGGCCTTCCACCCCCTGTCCCACCACGGCGAGGACCCGGACAAGCACGAGAAGCTGATACGGGTGCAGGCCTACCAGACCGAGCGCTTCACGCGGTTCATCCAGCGCCTGGCAGAGATGAAGGAAGGCAACGGCAACATCCTCGACAACTCCATCATCCTGTTCGGCTCGAATATGGCCAACAGCGACCTGCACAACAACAACCCGCTGCCGCAGCTGCTCGCGGGCAAGGGTGGCGGCATCAAGGGTGGCCAGCATCTGTCGATGCCGCGGGACACGCCGCACGCCAACATCCTGTTGACGATGGCACAGCGCGCCGGCGTCAACATCGAGAAGTTCGGCGACTCCACCGGCGTCCTGAGCGAAGTCTGAGCATGTTCGGCGGGAACACGCGCCGGAGCCGGGTTGCCGCCGCATTGGCGGCGGCCCTCCTGCTGGGGTCCGCTTCCGTATTCGCAGATGGGGACAAGGATGATGTCAATGCACGCCGGCCCGACGGCAGCACACCGCTGCAATGGGCGGCCTTCGCGGGCGACGTCGCTGAGGCCCGACGCCTCATCGAGGCGGGTGCCGACGTGCACGCGACCAACAACTATGGCGTCAGCGCAATGCTGCTGGCGGCTGATATCGCCAGCACCGAGCTGATTCAGCTGCTGCTGCAGAACGGCGTGGACGCCAACACCGCCAATGCGGAGGGCGAGACTCCGCTGCATCTGGTAGCCCGGGCCGGCAACATCGAGGCCGCGACGCTGCTGCTGAAAGCTGGCGCGAAGGTCGACGTGCGGGAAAAGTTCGGCGACCAGACGCCGCTGATGTGGGCGGTGGTGCGCCGTCATCCGGCCATGGTCCAGTTCCTGCTGGACCATGGCGCCGAGGTGGACGCCCGCAGCGCGATCCGCGATTACCCGCGGGTGGCCACTGCCGAAAGCCGCGCCAAGTCGCTGGACCGCGGCGGCTTCACCTCGCTGCTTTATGCCGCGCGCGAGAATTGCCGGGAGTGCGTCGAGATCCTCCTGCAGCATGGGGCGGATGTGAACCTGCCTGATCCCACCGGGGTCGTGCCGATGGTCATCGCGATGATCAACGGCAACTTCGACATCGCCAAACGCCTGATCGAGGCCGGTGCCGACGTCAATCAGTGGGACCTCTTCGGCCAGTCACCGCTGCATGTGGCCATTGCCAACATGGGTGGCAGCCGCGGCGGCAACCCGCTCGACGCCGACTGGCCGCAGACAGCCACCGGCGCCGAGCTGGTGCAGATGCTGATCGAACGCGGCGCCAACCCCAACCAGCAGACCTATTTCCGTCCGGCGGTGCGCGGCGGCGGCGGGCGCGGCACCACGCCGTTCATGGTGGCAGTGGGCACCGGCAACGTTGATCTGGTGAAGCAGCTCATCGCCAAGGGCGCCAACGTGAAATTGGCTACCTCCGAGGGCACGAGCGCCATTCATGCGGCAGTGCAGGCCCGTGGCGGTGGCGGTGGCGGCGGGCCGCCTGGGGGTGGGCCTCGCGGTGGCGGTGCACCTCCCGGTGGTGGCGCAGCGCCTGCTGGCGCGCCCGGTGGCGCTGGCGGGCCCGGCGCTGCGCGCCCCAATCCGCAGGTCGAACTCATCAATCTGCTGGCCGCGGAGGGAGCCGACGTGCACATGGTCGCGCAGCGGCACTTCCTGCAGCGCAGCCGCGGCGGCTCGGCTTTGCACTACGCCGTTCGCGGCGGTGGCAGCCGGCCGGTCATCCAGGCACTGCTGGATCTGGGACTCGACATCAACATCAAGGACGAGGACGGCCTGACCGCTCTGGACTATGCGATGGGCCGCGGCTATGTGCCCTTCCTGCAGATGCCGCAGCAACCCAACAAGCCGATGGCAGACTTCCTGCGCAGTTTGGGCGCCAATGTCGAGCTGGAGAAGATCCCCAACTGGCCGCCGCAGGGTCCGCCCATCGCGACCGCCGTCTACGACTCCGTCGTCTGGCCCGTTGATCCGATAGGTCCTTGATGTCGATTTCCCGTCGTTATTTCCTGCGCGATGGTGCACAGACCATGGCTGCTGCCTCGCTGCTGGGCACGGCTGCCCTCACTGGGTGCGCGAGCACCGATTCCGCCACCAGGGCTGGTGCACAGGGCGACAAAGCGCAGGCCGGCAACGGCGCCGTCCGCAGCGTCTCCGCCAGAGACCTCAAGGTGCTGGACGTCGCCGGTCTGGCGTTGATCCAGGGCGCCGGCTGCAATGTGGTTGCGCTGGGCAGCCCGGATGGCGCCCTGATGATTGATGGCGGCCTGGCGGCCAATTCGGCGATGCTGCTCAGTGCGCTGCACGGCGCGGTGAAGACCAGCAAGGTCAACACGCTGATCAACACCCACTGGCACCCGGAGCAGACCGGCTCGAACGAGGCTGTAGGCATGGCCGGCGGCACCATCATCGCGCACGAAGTCACCAAACTTGCGCTTGGCGCTGCGCTGGGCAATCGCTCCGCCGTCTACGAAGGCACTTTCGGCCCGCTGCCGAAGGCAGCACTGCCTGCCGTGACCACCTACAACAAGGGCTCGCTGCAGATCGCCGGCGAAGAGGTGCAGTACCGCTACCTGCCCGGTGCGCACACCAACGGCGACCTGTTCGTGCACTTCCCGAAGCGCAACGTGATCGTCGTCGGCGGGCCAGTGGGCTCGGATCGCTGGCCGGTGATCGACTACATGAACGGCGGCTTCATGCACGGCTTCATGCGCTCCTACGAGATCCTCACCGAAATCGTGGAGCCGGACACCATCATCATCCCGACCAACGGCCCGACGCTGACCGGCGCGGACGTGGTGCGACACAAAGACATCTACACCGACCTGTTCAAGCAGTTCTTCGTGCTGTTCAACAAGGGCTTCGGTCCGAAGGACGTGGCGGCGTACAACGCCGGCGTCGAATTCATGGGCGTGGGACAGGTGGTGGTGGACCGTCCGCTGAAGCGCGAGCCCGGCCAGAGCCTGGCGGCGCAACTGGGCGATCCGGCCCAGTTCCTCGAGTACGCCTATCGCAGCACGCAGCTGGCGACGCTGCCACACTGAAGCCAATTCGAGGCACAAGACCTCATGGGCGATCAGGAAAGTCCAACGATGTTGCAGCAGGCACGGCACGGGCTCTCGGCTGCAGTGGCGACTGCCCTTCTGCTGGGACCCTCGGCCGCACTTGCCACTGGGGAAGACGTCAATGCGCGCCGCCCCGATGGCAGCACGCCGCTGCAATGGGCGGCTTTCGCAGGCAACGTCGCGGAGGCCCAACGCCTCATTGCCGCTGGCGCCGACGTGAATGCAACCAACAACTACGGCATCAATGCGATGCTGCTGGCGGCCGACATCGCCAGCACCGAGCTGATCCAGTTGTTGTTGAAGCATGGCGTTGACCCCGACACCGCCAACGCGGAGGGTGAGACCCCGCTGCACCTGGTGGCACGCGCCGGCAATATCGAAGCGGCGAAGCTGCTGCTGAAGGCGGACGCCAGGGTCGATCCGCGGGAGAATTTCGGCGAGCAGACCCCGTTGATGTGGGCGGTGGTGCGCCGCCAACCCGCGATGGTCGAGTTCCTGCTCACCAGTGGCGCTGATCTGAATGCGCGCAGCGCGATCCGCGATTACCAGCGGGTGGCCACGGCCGAGAGTCGTGCCAAGTCCCTGGACCGGGGTGGCTTCACCCCGCTGCTCTATGCCGCCCGCGAGAATTGCCGCGAGTGCGTCGAAAGCCTGCTCAAGCACGGGGTAGACCTGAACCTGCCCGATCCCACTGGCGTCGTGCCGATGGTCATTGCGATGATCAATGGCAACACCGATATCGCCAGGCGCCTCATCGAGTCCGGGGCCGACGTCAACCAGTGGGACATGTTCGGCCAGGCGCCGCTGCATGTCGCAATAGCCGGCGGCGGACGCAACAGCAATCCGCTCGACGCTGACCTGCCGCAGGAGGCCACCAGCGCCGAACTGGTACAGATGCTGATCGACCGGGGTGCCAATCCCAATCAGCAGGTCTCCTACCCTTCTGCAGTACGGGGCGGCTTTCGCGGCACGACCCCGTTCCTGGTGGCCGTGAGCTCCGGCAACCTCAAGCTGGTCCAGCAGCTCATTGCCAAGGGTGCCAACGTAAAGCTGGCCACCTCCGAAGGCCAGGGCGCCATCCACGCCGCCGTGCAGGCCCGTGGCGGTGGCGGTGGCGCTCCCGGCGGTGGTGGTCGTGGCGGTGGCCCGCCTGGCGCCGAGCCGGATGTTCCAGCGGTGGCGTCTGCTCCCGCCGCACTGCCTCGTGCCGCTGCGTCAAACCGTCCCAACCCGAAGGTCGAGCTGATCAAGTACCTGGCCGCGCAAGGCGCGGACGTGCACCTGATGGCCGAGCGCAA